>NZ_JBFUIP010000021.1:0-49064 GCF_056401815.1 Aminobacter sp. P4_D5
TCCTTGTACCACTGGCTGTCAGGATAATTCTGTCCAAGCACGGCCGCCGCAGTCTGCGCTTCCGAGGTCAGGCCCATCGCGTAATAGGTCTCGACCAGGCGAGCGAGCGCTTCTTCGATGTGGCGCGTGTTCGAATAATTTTCGACCACATTGCGGAAACGCTTTGCCGAAGCGATGAATTCGCGGCGCTCGAGATAATAACGGCCGATCTGCATTTCCTTGCCGGCGAGCTGGTCGCGGGCAAAGCGGATCTTGGCATTGGCGTCGTCGACATATTCCGACGTCGGCCAGCGCTGGACCACTTCGGTCATTGCTTCGATGGTGCGGCGAGCATCCTTCTGATCCTGCGTCACGTCGCGAATCTGACGGAAGTAGCTCAAGCCGATGATGTACTGCGCATAGGCCGCGTCATCGGTCGATGGATAGAGCGCGAGGTAGCGCTTGGCCGAGCCGATGGCCTCTTCATAAGCGCCCTGGCGATAGCTGGCGAAAGCGCCCATCACCATCGATTTACGCGCGTACTCCGAATAGGGATGCTGGCGATCGACTGCTTCGAACTTGCGGCTGGCTTCCTTGAGACGGCCGGCATTCAGGTTGGCGAGGCCCTGATTGTAGAGCACGTCGGCCGGTTCGGTCTGCTCGACATAGGTCGCCAGATCGACATCGGCTTCGCCCGACATGCAACCGGAAAGCGCAAGCGTCGGAGCGATGAGCGAAAGCGCCACAACCAGAGGTGTCGCGCGCAATTTCGATCGGCCGGCTCGTATCAATGACATCACAGAGTTTCGCCCCTTTGGCGCTGTTTCGCTTTAGGCAATGGCCATAGATCACAACTGGCTTTGCCGGGCAACGCTATCAGCCGCCAATCGCGCAATTTTGTGGCAGGTCAATACACGTGCCATTTCATCGGCCGAGTGGTGCAACAAGGCCACACCACTCTTCCGGAAAATTGCGTGCTGTCAGAGTGTCCAGGGCGCGTGGACAGCGGCGCTGACAGCGATCAGTTCCGCCGAACGGCCGCGCTCGCGGCGCGACGTTTCGACGATCTCGAAGGCCGAATGGTCTGAAAGCAGGCGGCGCAAGGCAGCCGCGTTCAGCCTGTGGCCGCCGCGATAGGAGCGGAAGCAGCCGATGAAGCGTGCTCCGGCAAGGGCGAGATCGCCCATGGCGTCGAGGGTCTTGTGACGCACGAACTCATTCGAAAAGCGCAGGCCTTCGATATTGATGATGTGGCTGTCGTCGCCGATGACCACCGAATTCTCCAGCGACGAGCCGAGCGCATAGCCGGCAGCCCAAAGCCGCTCGACGTCCTTCATGAAGCCGAAGGTGCGGGCGCGCGCGATGTCGCGGCGGAAGATGTCGTCGTTGATATCGGATGCAAAGGACTGGCGTCCGATCGCCGGGCTTTCGAAATCGATCTCGACCTCGAATCGCGTCCCGCCATAGGGACGGAACTCCGCCCAGGAGGCACCGCTTTCGATTCGCACCGGCTTGAGAACGCGGATGTAGCGGCGCTTGACGTCCTGCACTTCGATGCCGACCTGGTCGATGGCTTCGACGAATTGCGCGGCACTGCCGTCGAGGATCGGCACTTCTGCGCCGTCGACCTCGATCAGGAGATTGTCGATACCGAGGCCGAAAAGCGCGGCCATCAAGTGTTCGATCGTTGCAACGTGAAGACCTGCGGGATCACCCAGCAGTGTACAAAGGTCGGTCGCACCCACTTCCGACACAATTGCGCGGAATTCTCGGTCAGCAACCTGAAACACCACACCCGTGTCGGCGTCCGCCGGCGCGAAATGGATAGTCACGGGCTTCCCGCTATGGACACCTATGCCCGATAGCGTGACGCGTGCTTTGAGTGTTGTCTGATAATCTTGCAAGTCGATCCCCATATGCCCGTCCACTTCAAGCCCGCTTCGCCACACCACGGCGCACGGTTCTTGTCCTCGCTAGACGGGTCCTCATCCCCACGACACCCGCCCAAGCGACCTTAATCGGGGCGAAGATAGTCTTCCGGATGACAGACTCCAAATCACGGTTTCTTACTCTGTGTAACTGCGGGGCGGCGTCGACTCGCCCCGTCAAGTCAATGATTTGAATGATCTTTTCAGATCAAAAGGCGGACGTCGAGACGCCCGCCTTTCAAACAGTGTTACTGGTCGTTCACAGTTCAGTTGGCTTGCCGGCGAAGGAACGCCGGAATCTCCAGCTGGTCGTCTTCCTGAGTCCGTGCCTGCGGTGCCAGGCGGCCCTGCTCGTCGAGCTGGCCGCGACGCGGTGCATAGAGCTGCGATTCCTGGCTGGTCATGCGGCGCTGTTCGGGAGCCGGCTGGCGCAGCTTGGGCTCGCGCGGCTGCGCGGGCTGCAGGCGTGCAGGCTCTTCCTCGCGGCGGGTCAAGCCGCTCGTCAGGCGCTTGAGCAGGCCCATCGGACCGCGGTCCTCGTGATCGGCCGGCTTGGCCTTGGCTTCCACTTCGGCTTTCACCATCGGCGGAAAGTCCTCGACGCGCGGCATGCGCTGCTGAACCGGAGCCGGCTGCATCATCTCGCGTTGGGGTGCCACCTGTGGCTGTGCCACCGGCTGCGGCGCGGGCTGATGGAACTGCTGCGGCTGGGGCTGGTACTGCTGAGCCTGCGGCTGGGCAGGCGGAGCTTGGAACAGCTTGCTCTGGGGGCGGAACTCTTCACCCTGCGGAGCGGCTGCGCGCGGCTGAGCCATGGCAGCGGCGTTGGTTTCGGCCAGGCGGATTGCCTCGGCGACCGGATCGTTGGCGCGGACTTCCATGCGCGGCTGCTCGATCGGAGCCGCCTGCTGCGCCGGACGGACCTCAACCGGACGCGGTGCCGGCTTCGGCGCCTGACGGATGGTCAGCGGTGTCGCAGCCATGTCGGCGGCGGCCTTGTCGATGCCGGTGGCAACAACCGACACGCGAATGACGCCTTCCAGGTCCTCGTCGAAGGTAGCGCCCAGGATGATGTTGGCGTCCTGGTCGACTTCTTCACGGATGCGGGTCGCAGCTTCGTCGACTTCAAACAGGGTCAGGTCGCGGCCGCCGGTGATCGAGATCAGCAGGCCCCTCGCGCCCTTCATCGAGGTTTCGTCGAGCAGCGGGTTGGCGATCGCAGCTTCGGCTGCGGCCATCGCGCGGCCCTCGCCCGATGCTTCGCCGGTGCCCATCATGGCCTTGCCCATCTCGCGCATCACCGAACGGACGTCGGCGAAGTCGAGGTTGATCAGGCCTTCCTTGACCATCAGGTCGGTGATGCAGGCGACGCCCGAATAGAGCACCTGGTCGGCCATGGCGAAGGCGTCCGCGAATGTCGTCTTGTCATTGGCGAGACGGAACAGGTTCTGGTTCGGGATAACGATCAGCGTGTCGACGCATTTCTGCAGCTCTTCRATGCCGTAGTCAGCCGTCTTCATGCGGCGCTGGCCTTCGAAGTGGAACGGCTTGGTGACGACGCCGACGGTCAGGATGCCCTTTTCACGTGCCGCGCGGGCAACGACGGGAGCAGCACCGGTGCCGGTGCCGCCGCCCATGCCGGCGGTGACGAAGCACATGTGGGTGTTCGACAGGTGATCGATGATCTCGTCGATGCACTCTTCAGCGGCGGCGCGACCGACTTCCGGCTGCGAACCGGCACCCAGGCCCTCGGTGACGTGGGCGCCGAGCTGGATGAGGCGCTCGGCCTTCGACATGGTGAGCGCCTGAGCATCGGTGTTGGCCACCACGAACTCGACGCCGCGCAGGCCAGCAGTGATCATGTTGTTGACAGCATTGCCGCCGCCGCCGCCGACACCGAACACGGTGATGCGGGGCTTGAGTTCGGTGATATCCGGCTTCTGCAGATTGATCGTCATAGTCCTCGTCCTTTTTGCCTTTCAAGCCGCTTCGCCGTGCGGCCGCCTATGGGGCTGTCCCCGTCAATTCCTAAAAACTGTCTCTCAACCACTGACTCATGCGATGCAGTTTTCCGCCAGTTCCCGTTGCCCTGTAACGGGAAATCCCTTTTGCAGAATGGCTCTCGATGCCGGCCATCTGCGGGTAGATGAGAAGCCCGACGGCGGTCGCGAAAGCCGGCCCCTTGGCCGCCTCCGGCAGACCTGCCACGCCAAGCGGGCGGCCGATGCGTACGTTGCGGCCGAGAATGCGACGCGCTGCTTCGGGCAGCCCGACCAGCTGGCTGGCACCGCCCGTCAGAACGACGCGCTTGCCCACAGCATTGCCGTAGCCCGACTTGTTCAGGCGATCGCGAAGCAATTCCAGCGTCTCGTCGATGCGGGCGCGGATGATGCGCGTCATCATCGAGCGCGGGATCTGCAGGGGCATTTCATTGTCGTCGACGCCGATAGGCTGGATGCTGATCAGGTCGCGGTCGTCGGCACTGCCGGGCAAGGCCGACCCGTGCATGACCTTGAGCCGCTCGGCATCGTCGAGACGCGTCGACAAGCCCTTGGCCATGTCCATGGTGACATGATTGCCGCCGATCGGAATGGAATCGGCATGCACGAAACGACCGTCCGAGAAGACCGACAGCGTAGTCGTGCCACCGCCCATGTCGATGCAGGCAGCGCCCATTTCGAGTTCGTCGTCGACCAGTGCCGCCAGGCCGCTGGCATAAGGCGTCGCAACCATGTGCTCGACCGACAGATGCGAGCGGTTGATGCAGAGCTCCAGATTGCGCATCGGCGCCGAATCGCCGGTCAGCACATGCATGTCGACGCCAAGCGTGTCGCCGACCATGCCGCGCGGATCGCGTACGCCGCGTTCGGCATCGAGCGAAAAGGCAACCGGCAGCGAATGGATGACATCGCGCTCGGCCTTGAGCGCCTGCTTGGCGCCGGCGGCGAGCACGCGCTGAACGTCGGCCTCTTCAACGCCATGACCACCGAGATTGATCGTTGCCGAGAACGCCTCGCTCTTGATGCGCCCGGCCGACAGATTGACGATCAAAGAATCCGCGGTCAGCCCGGCCATGCGTTCGGCCGCATCGACTGCGAGCCGGATGGCGTGCTCCGCGCGGTCGAGGTCCACAACAACACCCGACTTCACGCCCTGCGACTTCTGGTGACCGATGCCGATGACCTGGGCCTGATGGGTACGCCCCTTGAGCAACTGGCTGCCCTCGGCCGGCTTCAGCTTGGCGACCACGCAGCAGACCTTGTTCGAACCGACGTCGAGCACCGTCAGGATGCCCGAGCGGCGCGAGACCGGATCTTTTTGACCGCCGAGCCAGCTCATGTTCTTTTCTCCACCTTCGCCTTGACGGCCTTCGGCTTGGTGTTCAGCGCGGCCGCGCGTCGCTCGACCGCTTCCGGCGTGAGCTGCACCACGAGCCTGTCGCCGAAGCGCATGTCGACGGCCAAGATGTCACGCGTGAAAAGCGCGTTCTCGCGATCGAGCGCGACGAGATCGGCAAGTGCCGCATCGACCTGATTCTCGGGCAGCTTGACAGTGATTCCGTTGTCGAGGCGCAGATCCCAACGCCGCTCGCCGACGCGGATATAGCCCTTCACGCGCGACGCCAGCTCCGGATAGGCCTGAACCCGGGCAACGAAGTCAGCGGCGCGTTCAGCGGCCCCAAAACCGATGACCAGCGGCAAGGCGACCTGACGACCGCCGGTGAACGGGGCAATGACTTTGCCATCCTTCTCAACGATGCTGAGCTGGCTGCCATGCTGCCAGATGGCAAAGGCATCGCGTTCATCGACGCGAACCTCGATCGTATCGGGATAAACCTTGCGCACGGCGGCATCGCGAACCCAAGGCAGGCTGATGATGCGCTCCCGCGCTTCTTCCGGATTGAAGCCGACCAAAGAGGTCCAGCCGTCGAGTTCAAGCTTGTCGAGAATGTCGATTTCGGAGGTTTCGCGATTGCCCGAAACCTTGATCTGGTCGACGGCAAAACCGCTGCGGGCAGTCACACCCTGGACCATCGCCGGGAAATGACCACCGAGGTAAGCGCCGTAGAGCGAGCTTGCGGCCAGAAACGCAGCGGTCAGCATCGACGCAGCATAGGGCGGAGGAGTGAACTCCCCACGCCAAAAGCGCGACAGCATGCGAACCGGCTTGCGCAGCAGCCGCGGCAGCACGAAGTGCTCCGCGGACAAGGACAGCCCGAAGACGCTCGGCGTCGCGCCGTTCACCTTCCTGTTCTGTCCCGATCTCAACGCAAACACGAAGCGTCCTCCACCATCCAACTCAACAACTCACCAAACGAATGCCCGGCTTGGGCAGCAATCTCAGGCACCAGCGACGTCGGCGTCATACCGGGTTGCGTGTTGACCTCCAGCCAGACGACCTCTCCATTTTCGGAATGGCGGTCGTCGTACCGGAAGTCAGACCGGGAGACGCCCCGGCACCCGATCGCTTGGTGAGCCTTGAGCGCCAGTGTTTGTATTTTTTGGTAAATATTCGGTGAAACTTTCGCGGGGCATTCGTGCTTTGATCCCCCAGCGACATATTTTGAATCATAATCGTAGAAGGCGTGCCCCGTCGGGATGATCTCGCAGACGCCGAGCGCCACGTCGCCCATCACAGCGCAGGTCAGCTCGCGCCCATGGACGTAGCGCTCGACCATGACCGTGTCGCCATAACGCCACTCCGACGACGAGATCACTTGCGGCGGATGCGACTGATCCTCCTTGACGATGACCACACCGAAGCTCGAGCCTTCAGCCACGGGCTTGACGACGTAAGGCGGCTTCATCGGATGCTGGTTGCCGATCGCGAAACGATCAAGAACCCTGGATTCGGCAATCGGGATACCGGCAGCCTTGGCGATTTTCTTCGACTGCTCCTTGTTCATCGCAAGCGCCGAAGCAAGCACGCCCGAATGGGTGTAGGGAATGCCGAGATATTCGAGAATGCCCTGGATCGTACCGTCTTCGCCGAAGGGGCCATGCAGCGCATTGAATGCTACGTCCGGCTTCAGGGCCGAGAGCACAGCACCGACATCGCGATCAACGTCGACCCGGGTGACTTGATAACCCACCTGCTCGAGCGCATCGGCACAGGCATTGCCAGACGACAGGGACACAGGCCGCTCGGACGAAAACCCGCCCAACAGAACAGCGACGTGCTTCGACTTCATCCCCAGTATCCCCTCTAGACTCGGACACAACACATTGCTTCCAAAGACTAAATCAGAGCCTCCGGAAGTTGGACCTCCGAATGGAAACGCGGGCTACGCGTTATGCGACTCAAATCAGGAAACGCTTTAGGTCAGAGAATCAGAGACTTGATTCCGTGGCAAGAGCCGATTGGAATTCATTGCGATTTGATGACCGAAGCAGCTTCCGATCAGCCTCCGAATGACAGCGCCAAAAGGCGCAAACCGGGCAGCAAAAGCCCTCGGCGCGGTAGGCGCGAGGGCTTGCGAAACATTGTCGCTATCGATGTTCTTTCGCTGGCACCCCGGCCGATCTCGCCGGGCGCGAGCAGGGGTTGCAACCTAGAGCAATTGCCCAAGGAACTCCTGCACTTCGTGACCTGGCTTGAAGCGCCCGAGGCGCTTGATTTCCCACTGCAGGCGGATGCCGGAATTTTCCAGCACGCGACTGCGCACGGTCTCGCCGAGATACTCCAGATCGTAGCCGGTGGCGTTGCCGGTATTGATCATGAAGTTGCAATGCAGCGGCGACATCTGCGCGCCGCCGATCATCAGCCCACGGCAGCCGGCCTTGTCGATTTCCTTCCAGGCCGAGCTGCCCTCGGGGTTCTTGAAGGTCGAACCGCCTGTCTTTTCGCGGATCGGCTGCACCGTCTCGCGATGATGCTGGACTGCGTCCATCGCCGCCTTGATGGCGTCCTTGTCCTCGGCATATCCCTCGAAGGTCGCTGAGGTGAAGATCAGATCGGCGGCGGCCGCGGAATGGCGATAGCTGTAGCCCATGTCGGCGTTGGACAGCACATGCAGGTTTCCGGCACGGTCGAGCGCGCGGACTTCGACCACGCGTTCGCGCGTTTCCACGCCGTTGGCGCCGGCATTCATGCGCAGCGCACCACCGATCGCACCGGGGATTCCGTGGTAGAAATGAAAGCCGCCAATCCCGCTGTCATGCGCAAGGGCAGCCACGCGCTTGTCGGGCGTGGCAGCACCTGCCCTGATCCCGGTTTCGGAAACCGTCTCGGCCTCGCCAAAACCTTTGGCGGAAAGACGCACCACGAAGCCGGGAATGCCACCCTCGCGCACCAGAAGATTGGAGCCGATGCCGACGACCAGAACGGGGATTTCTTCGGGCACGGCCTTCAGGAAAGCGGCAAGATCTTCCTCGTCGGCGGGCTGGAACAATGCGTCGGCAATGCCGCCTGCACGGAACCAGGTGATCTTTTCCATCTCCGCACTGGGCGTCAGCCGCCCGCGCAGGCCCGAAAGTCGATCTCCAAGCTTTGCAATCAGCGCTTCGCCACCCGTCACGACCCGCCTCCGGCGAGCTCTCCAGGCAGCGCATAGGCCCATTGGGTGATGTTGCCGGCGCCGAGATAGACGACGAAGTCGCCCGGCTTGGCGAGCTCACGCACGATCGGCGCGACAGCAGCGGGCCCTTCGATGTAGCGGGCGTCGCGATGGCCACCGGCGCGGATGCGAGCGGTCAGCGTTTCGGAATTGACGCCCTCGATGGGATCTTCGCCTGCGGTGTAGACAGGCGCCACCATGACCGTGTCGGCATCGTTGAAGCAGGCCGAGAAATCGTCGAACAGATCGTGCAGGCGCGTGAAGCGATGCGGTTGGGCGATGGCGATGACGCGGCCCTTGGTGGCCTCGCGCGCCGCGCGCAGCACAGCCTTGATCTCGACCGGATGGTGACCGTAGTCGTCAAACACTTCGACGCCGTTCCAGGTGCCGGTATGGGTAAAGCGGCGCTTGACACCGCCAAAGGACGACAGGCCGCGCTTCACCGCCTCGGCGGAGACGCCGAGTTCGGTGGCGACAGCAATTGCAGCGGTGGCGTTGGAGACGTTATGGCGGCCGGGCATCGGCAGGCGCAGGCCCTCGATGGTTGTCGACGACGCCGATTTGCGGTTGCGGATGACAACGTCGAAGACGGACACGGCACCGTCCATGCGGTGATTGGTGAAACGCACGTCGGCCTGGGCGTTTTCGCCATAAGTGATGACGCGGCGGTCCTCGATATGGCTGACCAGCGCCTGCACTTCGGGGTGATCGGTGCACATGACGCCAAAACCGTAAAACGGCACGTTCTCGACAAACTGGCGGAACGCCTCGCGCACCTTGTCGAAGCTGCCGTAGTGGTCGAGATGCTCGGGGTCGATATTGGTGACGACGGCGACATCGGCCGGCAGTTTCAGGAAGGTGCCGTCGCTCTCGTCGGCCTCGACCACCATCCACTCGCCCKYGCCCATGCGGGYATTGGTGCCATAGGCGTTGATGATGCCGCCRTTRATGACGGTCGGATCGAGTTCACCGGCGTCCAGCAACGCCGCCACCATCGAGGTGGTGGTGGTCTTGCCATGGGTGCCGCCGATGGCGACCGCATTGCGGAAACGCATCAGCTCGGCCAGCATCTCGGCGCGGCGCACGACCGGCAGCAATTTCTCGCGCGCGGCCATGAGCTCAGGATTGGTTTTCTTGATCGCCGTCGAAACGACGATCACTTCGGCGTCGCCGAGGTTCTCGGCGCGATGGCCGACGAAACACTCGATGCCCTTGTCGCGCAGGCGCTGCACATTGGCGCTATCGGCCTGATCAGAGCCCTGCACCTTGTAGCCGAGATTATGCAGCACCTCTGCGATGCCGCTCATGCCGATGCCGCCAATGCCGATGAAATGCACGAGGCCGATCGTCTGCGGCATCTTCATGGCCGCACTCCCTTCTTGAATTCCGAAACGGGTATTTTCGACGCAATAGCCTCTGCGAGGTCGGCGAGCAACCGTGTGGCGTCTGCTTTGCCGACTGACTTAGCGGCAGCCGCCATTGTTGCGAGCCGTGCCGGTTCGGCCATCGCAGTGCCCAAGAGCTCCGCGATGCGCTCCGGCGAAAGCGTTGCTTGCGGATGCACTTCGCCCCCGCCCGCCGCCGCCAGGCGTGCGGCGTTCGCCGCCTGGTCGTGGTCGAGCGCGTGTGGATATGGCACCAGCAAAGCGGGACGACCAATGACAGCGATCTCGGAGACGGTCGACGCACCCGAGCGTGAAATCACCAGCTGGGCGGCGGCCATGCGCTGGGCCATGTCGTTGAAGAACGGCGAAACGTCAGCCGTGATGTCGAGCTTGGCATAGGCGGCCTTGACCTTGTCGGCATCCTCGACGCGGGCCTGCTGGGTGACACGTAGGCGCTTGCGCTGTCCTTCGGGCAGCAAGGCAATCGCAGCTGGAACCGCATCGGAAAAGAACTGCGCGCCCTGGCTGCCGCCGAAGACCAGAAGATTGAACGCCTCTGTCCCGGCCGATGCCACATAAGGTGCCTTCGCCGCTTCGATGACGGCCGGCCGGACCGGGTTTCCGGTGACGACGACCTTGGCGCTGTTGGCGCCGCTATTTTCTGGCAGGAAACCGCCGGCAATCGCATCGACCCTTTGGGCAAGCGCCTTGTTGGCGCGGCCCATCACCGCGTTCTGCTCGTGAACCATTGAAGGCACGTTGCGCCGCGTGGCGGCATAAAGCGGCGGCAACGTCGGATAGCCGCCGAAGCCGATGACGACCGAAGGCTTGATCTTGGCGATCACCTGCGAGGTCTGCCGCACGCCGCGCCAGATGCTCCAGAAGGCGCGCAGCAGTGAAACCGGGTTCTTCGAGCCAATGGTCGAGGATGAAATCGGATGAATGGCCACCGCCGGAAATTTCCCAGCGAAACGTTCGGCGCGGTCGTCGGTGGCAAGATGCACCTGCCAGCCGCGCGCTGTCAGCTCGTGCGCCAGTGCCTCAGCCGGAAAGAGATGGCCGCCGGTCCCGCCGGCGGCAAGCATGACAGTTCCCTTTGCCATGTTATTCGGCCGGCACTGCGTGGCGCCGCATCGCGGCAAAGCTGTTGGGCCTGAGCTTTTCGGGTTTCTTGCGCGTCAGCGCCAGCACCATGCCCATGGAAATCGCGATCGCGATCAGCGACGAACCGCCATAGGAGATGAACGGCAAGGTCATGCCCTTGGCAGGCATCAACTGCAGGTTCACGCTCATGTTGATGATCGACTGAAAGCCAAACACCACGACGAGCCCGGCGACCGCGTAGCGCGTAAAATCGTCATGCTCCTTGAGCGCAATGCGCAGGCCACGAAGCACGATGAACGCAAAGATCGACATGATGACCAGAAGGAGCACGATGCCGAACTCCTCGCCGGCGACCGAAAAGACGAAGTCGGCATGGCTGTCGGGGATGACGCGTTTGACCGTTCCCTCGCCCGGCCCTACGCCGAACCAGCCGCCATTGATGATCGCATCGCGGCCCATGTCGACCTGGAACGTGTCGCCCTCGCCAGTGAGGAAGCGGTCGATACGGCCGGCCACGTGGGGGAACACTGTATAGGCTGCCAGGCCACCACCCATACCGACGGCCCCGAGCGTGATGATCCAGAACCAGGACATGCCGGCCATGAAGAACATGACCCCCCAGGTACCGAGCACGAGGATGGTCTGGCCGAAGTCAGGCTGCGCCATCAGCAGCGCTAAGACCACGCCAAGCAGGATCATCGCAAACAAATTGCCGGGGATGTCTGGATGCCGCTCATGTTCGGCGAGCAGCCAGGCGGAGATGACCACAAAGGCCGGCTTGAGGAATTCCGACGGCTGGACCGACAGGCCGGCAAGAGAGACCCAGCGCCGCGCGCCCTTGACCTCGACGCCGATGAACAGCACCGCCACCATCATCACCAGCATGATGCACATCATCACCAGCGCCAGGCGCCTGATCTGGCGGACTTCGAGGAACGACACCGCGATCATCACGACCAAGGCCGGGATCGTGAAGATGATCTGGCGCGTGGCGAAGTGAAAGCTGCCCAGGCCGATGCGCTCGGCAACGGCGGGGCTTGCGGCAAACGAAAGCACGATGCCCAGTCCCATCAGCGACAGGAATGCCGCCAGGAACCAGCGATCGACCGTCCACCACCACAAGGCAACAGGACTTCTGTCGAGACGGCTGGCCATTATCTTGCCCCTCCGATAGCGCTGACGCCATCAATAGCATTCACAGCTTGCCTGAAGGCTTCGCCGCGAATTTCGAAGTTCTTGAACTGGTCGAAGCTGGCGCAGGCCGGAGACAACAGGATCACTGCCTCGCTGCTATCGTCCTTTGCCGCATCTTCAGCCGCATGTTCGACTGCCGCTGCCAGCGTGCCAGAAATCTCGTATGGCACCGCCTCACCCAGCGTTGCGGAAAAGGCGGGCGCCGCTTCGCCGATCAGGTACGCACGGGCAATACGCGGAAACAGGCTGCGTAGCGGCTCGATGCCGCCCTCCTTGGGTAGCCCCCCGGCGATCCAGTAGATACGCGGGAAGCTCGACAGCGCCGGTGCTGCCGCATCGGCATTGGTAGCCTTGGAATCGTTGACGAACAGCACATGGCCCTTGCGGCCAACCTGCTCCATGCGGTGCGCGAGGCCGGGAAAGCTTTCGAGCCCGGCCTGGATCTCGCCAAGATCGAGCCCGACCTTGAGGCAGGCGGCAACAGCTGCGAGTGCGTTCTGCGCATTGTGCTGGCCGCGCAGCGAACCGATGCCTTCGAGGAAGGCGATGCGGCTGTAGCGGCCGTCCACCGCTTCCATCAAATCGCTGCCGTCGGCGAAATAGCCCTGGGTCAAGGGCAGGCGCTTGGAGATGCGTACCACTTCCTTGCCGACACGCTCGAGACGGTCGGCGATCTGAGCGCAATAGACGTCGTCGACGCCGATGATCGCCGTATCGCTGCCGGCGACCAGCCGCTCCTTGATCGAAGCATAGTGCTGCATGGTGCCGTGACGGTCGAGATGATCGGGCGTCAGGTTGAGCAGGATGCCGGCCGTCGGGTTGATCGAAGGCGCGAGATCGATCTGATAGGACGAGCACTCGACGACGTAGTGGCGGTCGGGCTGCGGCGGATCGAGCGTCATCACGGCGCGGCCGATATTGCCGCCCATCTGGGTGTCGCGTCCTGCCGATTGCAGGATGTGCGCGGTCAGTGCCGTCGTCGTCGACTTGCCGTTGGTGCCGGTGATGGCGATGAAAGGTGCTGTCGGGGCAGTCGCGATCCGCTCTCGGGCAAAAAGCTCGATGTCGCCGATGATCTCGACACCCGCACCGCGCGCCAGTTCCACGGTCCAGTGCGGCTTGGGATGGGTCAGCGGAACGCCGGGCGAAAGCACAAAGGACGAGATGCCGGCCCAGTCGGCGCCACGCAGGTCGCCTGTGGCTATGCCTTCGGCTGCGGCCTTGGCCACGCTTTCGGGATTGTCGTCCCAGGCGAGCACGTCGGCCCCGCCCTCGCTCAATGCACGCGCGGTCGCGATCCCCGAGCCGCCGAGGCCGAAGAGAGCTACTCGCTTTCCCTGAAATGAGGTGGCGGGGATCATGGGAACCTCAGCGCAGCTTGAGGGTGGAAAGGCCGATCAGCGCCAGGATAACAGCAATGATCCAGAAACGGATAACCACCTGGCTCTCGGTCCAGCCAAGTTTTTCGAAATGGTGATGGATCGGCGCCATCAGGAACACCCGTCGACCGGTCAGCTTGAAGAAGCCGACCTGGATGATGACCGAGAGTGCTTCCATGACAAACAGGCCACCGACAATCGCCATGACGATCTCGTGCTTGGTGGTGACCGCAACAGTACCGATCAGGCCGCCGAGCGCGAGTGAACCGGTGTCGCCCATGAAGATGGCGGCGGGTGGCGCGTTGAACCACAAGAAGCCAAGGCCAGCACCAATGACAGCACCCAGGATGACGGCGAGTTCGCCGGTGCCCGGCACGAAGTGGATCTGCAGATACTCGGCGAAGACAGCGTT
This sequence comes from Aminobacter sp. P4_D5, assembly GCF_056401815.1. Taxonomy (NCBI): domain Bacteria; kingdom Pseudomonadati; phylum Pseudomonadota; class Alphaproteobacteria; order Hyphomicrobiales; family Phyllobacteriaceae; genus Aminobacter; species Aminobacter sp. P4_D5. The sequence continues at coordinate 13,938 of NZ_JBFUIP010000021.1, forward strand.
ACCCGAGAGGTAAGCGATGACGCCGAAGGAGGCCGCGGCAATCATGATCGGAACGATGGCAAGGCCGTCGAGCCCGTCGGTCAGGTTCACCGCATTGCCGGCACCTACGATGACGAAGCAGGCGAAGGGGATGAAGAACCAGCCGAGATTGAGCAGGAAATCCTTGAAGAAGGGGAAGGTCAGCGACGACGAGAACGGCGCCTGGCCGTTGTGCATGATGATCCAGGCAGCGATGCTGGCGATCACGAACTCGATGCCGAGACGCGCCTTGCCGGAAAGACCGAGATGCGACTGCTTGGTGACCTTGAGGTAGTCGTCATAAAAACCGATGGCACCGAAGCCGAGCGTGACGAACAGCACCACCCAGACATAGACGGATGCGATGTTCGCCCACAACAGCGTCGAGCCGATGATACCGCACAGGATCATCAACCCGCCCATGGTCGGCGTGCCGGCCTTCTTGAAGTGGGTCTGTGGGCCGTCGGCGCGGATTGGCTGGCCCTTTCCTTGCCGCAGGCGGAGCGCATTGATGATCGCCGGTCCGAAGATGAACACGATCAGCGCCGAGGTGATCAGCGCGCCGCCGGTGCGGAAGGTGATGTAGCGGAAGACGTTGAAGAACGACACCTTGTCCGCGAAGTCGACAAGCAAAGTTAGCATAAGTATCGGTCCCCCGAGACCCCGTCAGGTCGGTGTTGTGTTGCCGGCCTGCGCCGGGAATGTCTTGATGAGCGCGTCAACCAGCCGGTTGAAGCCAATGCCCTTTGATGACTTGATCATGACGGCGTCGCCGGGCTGAAGCGTCTTGAAGAGGACGGATTTCAGCTCTTCGACACCGGTGCGATACTCCGCCCTGAACCCCTCGGGCAGCGTATCGGCAAGTGCCTTCATTTCCGGCCCGGCCATCAAAACCATGTCGGTCCTTGTTGAACCGATAAGCTCGGCAAGCGCTGCATGCAACTTGGCCGAATGGCTGCCAAGCTCCAGCATGTCGCCAAGGACGGCGATGCGTCGGCCGGCACCATAGATCGGTGTTGCGTCGAGCAGTTCGATCGCCGCCTTCATCGAAGCCGGATTGGCGTTGTAACTTTCATCGATCAGCGTGACCGGCCCATTCGGAAGCTGCAGGATATGGCGCTGCCCGCGCCCGCTCTCTGCCGTCATGGACGCAAGCGCTGTGGCAACAGTCGGAACGTCGGCGCCACAGAGATGGGCGGCACCCAGCACGGCGAGCGCGTTCTGGACGATGTGGCGCCCCGGTGCGCCGATGCGGGCCGGAACATCGCGGCCGCCGATGCGCGCGACGATCATCGAATGATCGGCCTCCAGCGTGCATTTGAGCAGGCGGAAGTTGGCGCGGGCGTTTTCGCCATAGCTCATGACATTGTCGATGCCGGAGGCGCGGGCGAATTTTTCGAGCAGCTTGAAGCGGCCGTCGTCGCGGTTGAGCAGCACCGCCCCGCCCGGTTCGACGCCTTCGAATATCTCAGCCTTGGCCCTGGCGATCTCGTCGAGACTGCGGAAGAAACCGAGATGAGCGGCAGCGATCAGCGTCAGCACCGCGATATGCGGGCGCACCATGCGCACCAGCGGGCTGATCTCGCCGGGATGGTTCATGCCGATCTCGAAGACGGCGTACTCGCAATCCTCGGGCATGCGCGCCAGCGTCAGCGGCACGCCCCAGTGATTGTTGAACGAGGCGGCCGACGCATGCACCTTGCCGACGGACGACAAGGCGTGGCGCAGCGCTTCCTTGGTCGAGGTCTTGCCGACCGAACCGGTGACGGCGATGATGCGCGCCCGCGAACGGGCACGCGCCGCAATGCCCACCTTTTCAAGTGCCGCGAGCACGTCGGGCACAACGATCATCGGCGCGCTCAGCCGACCGAGCGCCGGCAGCTTGCCTTCGGCAACGACTAGAAGGCCAGCACCGGCCTTAATGGCGGCGGTGGCGAAGTCGTGGCCGTCCATCGCATCGCCCTTGATGGCGAAAAACGCTTCGCCGGGCTTCAGGCTGCGGCTGTCGATGGAAATTCCAGTGACACCTTCGGGCATCTGGCCGAGCGGGCGACCATCTGTTGCCTCAACGAGAGCGTCGGAGGTCCACAGAAGGCTCATGCCGTTGCTCCGGCAAGCGCCTTGCGGACTTCCTCATGGTCGGAGAAATGCAGCGTTTCGCTGCCGATGGTCTGCCCCACTTCGTGCCCCTTGCCGGCAACGATCAGCGTGTCGCCCGCATGCAGCATGCCGACGGCTTCCTGGATGGCCTGGCGGCGGTCACTGATCTCGACAGCACCCGGTGCCGCGCCCATGATCGCCGCGCGGATGGTTGCAGGCAACTCCGAGCGCGGATTGTCGTCGGTGACGATGGTGATATCGGCCAGACGGGCGGCGATTTCGCCCATGATCGGGCGCTTGCCCCTGTCACGGTCGCCACCACAGCCAAACACGACAATGACGCGGCCCGTGGTGAACGGCCGGACGGCTGCCAGCACGTTTTCCAGCGCGTCAGGCTTGTGGGCATAATCGACATAGACCGGCGCGCCGTTCGCCTTGGTGCCGACGAGATCGAGACGGCCGGGCGCACCTTCGAGATGCTCAAGCGCTGCAAGCGCCTTGGCGGTATCGGTACCAGTGGCAATCGCTAGGCCGGCTGCGACGAGCGAGTTGGAAACCTGGAAATCGCCGGCCAATGGCAGGTCGATCTCATAGATCACCCCACCGCATTCGATTTCGGCGCGCTGCCGGTGGCGTTCGTGCTCGACCCGCTTGAGGGCGAGGAACTGGCCGCTACGGCCGACCGTCAGCACGTTGAGACCCGCGGCACGCGCGGCATTGATGGTCGGCTCAGACCACGGATCGTCGGCGAAGATGACAGCTGGCGCGCCCTTGGGCAGGAGCGTGTCGAACAGGCGCAGCTTGGCGCGGTGATAATCCTCGACCGTCGGATGGTAGTCCATGTGGTCGCGACCGAGATTGGTGAAGCCGCCGGCTGCCAGGCGCACGCCGTCGAGGCGCCGCTGGTCGAGGCCGTGGCTCGACGCCTCCATCGAGGCATGGGTCACGCCTGAATCGGCGAGTTCGGCAAGAAGCTTGTGCAGCGCCACCGGGTCCGGCGTCGTCAGCTGGCCATATTCGTCGCGCCCGGGCGCAACGACGCCCGTCGTGCCGATGCTGGCGGCGGCATAACCGGCATGCTTCCATATCTGGCGGGTGAAGGCTGCGACCGAAGTCTTGCCACTGGTGCCGGTGACGGCAACCATGGTCTCGGGCTGGCGGCCGTAGAACTTGGCCGCTGTGAGCGCCAATGCCTGGCGCGGATCGTCGACCGAAATAACTGGCACGCCAACCGAAGCAAGGTCGGCACCTTTGGCGGCCACGACAGCCACCGCGCCGCGCTTGGCCGCGTCGCCGGCATAAGCCGCGCCATCGGCCTTGCTGCCCGAAACGGCAAAGAAGACGGTTCCGGCACTCACCTGCCGTGAATCCGAAGAAACCCCGCTCACCTCGACATCTCTGGGCAGAACCCCATCGACGGGCAGGATACCGGCAAGGTCAAATAGTTTCATCGAGTTCCGTTCGCTACATACAAAGTGGCGCGCCACCACGGCGCGCCGCAAGAATCAAGGATAGGAGGCCAGCGTTGCCCCAACTTCTTGGCCGAATTCTGGCTTGACGCCAAGCAGTGGTGCCGAGCGCCGGATAATGTTGGCGACCATCGGCGCTGCGGTGAAGCCGGCTGTGGCCGAACGGGTCGAGCCTTCCTTTTTCGGCTCGTCGATAATGGTCAGCACCAAATACTGCGGATCGTCCATCGGGAAGGCTGCGATGAAGGCGTTGAAGTTCTTTTCGTTCGAATAGCGCCCGTTGACAACCTTTTCAGCCGTACCGGTCTTGCCGCCGACGCGATAGCCGGGAACCGTAGCGCGCTTGCCGGAACCGCCTGGCGCCGTGGCGTTCAGGTTGTACAGATAGCGCATGTCTTCGCTGGTCTTTTCGCTTACCACCTGCCTTGAGACAGCGATTGCCTCTTCCAAGGTTCGCGGCAGGAAGGTCGGCGTCATGTAGCGGCCGCCATTCATCAACGCAACCGCCCCGGCCGCCGTCTGCAGCGGCGTTGTCGAGAATCCGTGTCCAAACGCCGCGGTGATCGAGTGCACCTTCTTCCAGACCTTCGGTTCGGTGGGACGTGCGGATTCAGGAAGCTCGGTCTGCAGGCGGTCGAGCAGACCCAGGCGCTTGAGGAATTCGCGGTGTCCCTCGATACCGACGACGTCAGCCTCTTTGGCCGACCCGATGTTGGACGAAAAGATGAACACTTCCGGGACCGTCAGCACGCGACCCTTGCCATGGAAGTCACGGATGGTCTGGCGACCAATGGTAATCGGACGGCTGGCATCGACGGTGCTGTTGAGCGACATCTTGCCCGAATCCAGCGCCATCGCGGTGGTGAAGCTCTTGATGGTCGAGCCCATCTCGAACAGGCCCGCCGACATGCGGTTCATCCGGTCCTTGTCTTGAGCGTTGAATGGATTATTGGGATCGAAATCGGGCACCGAGCCCATGGCCAGGATTTCGCCGGTCTTGACGTTGATCACCACCGCACCGGCCGCCAGCGCTCTATGCTGTTCCATCGCCGACTGGATCTCGTCGCGCACGATGTGCTGGACGCGCAGGTCGATGGAAAGCTTGACCGGCTTGAGGTCCTTGGCGATCGCCAGCCCCGAAGCCTGCAGGTCGGCAAGCCCCTGGTCGTCTATGTATTTTTCGAGGCCGGAAATGCCCTTGTTGTCGATGTTGGTCAGGCCGACGATGTACGATGTCGTCTCGCCGCTGGGGTAGAAGCGGCGCTTTTCGGTCCGGAAACCGATGCCCGGAATGCCGAGCTGCATGATCTCGGCCTGCTGCTTGGGGGTCAGCTGGCGCTTGAGCCAGACAAAGCCGGTGCCGCTCTTGAGCTTGAGATAGGTCTGTTCGACCTCGATATCGGGCAGCACGGTCGACAGCTTCTCGATCGCCTCGTCGGCGTCGACGATGCGACGTGGCTCGGCAAACAGCGAAGCCGTCTTGATGTCGGTGGCAAGCACCTCGCCATTGCGGTCGACGATGTCGGGACGCGAGGCGGTGACACGCGATTCAGGCCCGCCCGACATTTCAGGGTCCAGCATGCCGAGATAGACGAGGCGTCCGGCAATCGTCGCATAGATGCCGAAAAACACCGCCATGGTCATGACGACGCGGTTGCGTGTGCGCCCGCCATTCGCCTTGCGCGCGCTGTCGACGACGATCGACGTGTCCTTGCCTTCGCTATTGCCGCGTTTTTTGCCGAACCAGCCGATCATCGGGCAATCCCTCCAGTCACGGTCTGGTCCTGGGCGGCTTCGGCAACACCGCCGAAACGCTCTCGGGTGATGTCTTCGATCGACAGCGGCCGCACAGGCAGGTCGTTGAGACCGACGATCTGGCGGGCATCCAATGGCTGAAGCTTGAGCTCGGACTCGTAGGCCCGCGAAAGTTTTTGCAGGCGCGAAGGCTGGGTGAGCAGGCTCCAGTCGGCCTTCAAAAGGTCGATCGTGTCTTCCTCGAAGCGGATCTGCGCCTCGATCTTGTTGACGGCCTTGAGCTGGTTTTCAGCCTCGTCCTTGGTCTTGTAGGTGAATGCCGCGGCGCCAACCATGACGGCGATCAGCACGATGTCACTGGTGCGGAACATTGGCTCACCTTTCTCCCGACTGACTGACGTCGGGAAGTTTCGGAAGTCCGAAAATGGAAAAGTCCTCGCCGCGTGGCGCAGCAGCGGTGCGCACGGCCGCCCGCAGCTTGGCCGAGCGCGAACGCGGGTTGATGGCCGTCTCGGCGTCGCTTGGCCCGACCGCACCGCCCGCCTTGTCGAAAGTCGTGACGATGGTTTCGAGTTCGGGCATGTAGCGCGAGCGCGACGGGCTGGACGACCGGTCAGTGATGAAACGCTTGACGATCCTGTCTTCCAGCGAATGGAAGGTGACGACGACAAGCCGCCCGCCGGGCTTGAGCGCACGTTCGGCTGCAAACAGCGCGCGCGCCAGCTCGCCAAGCTCGTCGTTGACGTAAATGCGCAGCGCCTGGAACACCCGCGTCGCCGGATGGATCTTGTCCTTGGGCGCGCGGCCGATATGGGTCTCGATGGCGTCGGCCAGATCGAGCGTGCGTTCGAACGGACGCTTTTCGCGGCGGCTTTCGATCATGCGGGCAATGCGCCCGGCATGGCGCTCTTCACCGAGGAAACCAAAGATGCGCGCCAGATCGCCCGTCTTGAAGCGATTGACGATATCGGCGGCACTGGCGCCGGCCTTGGCCATGCGCATGTCGAGCGGACCGTCGGTACGGAACGAGAAGCCCCGCTCGGCCTGGTCAAGCTGCATGGAGGATACGCCAATGTCGAGCACGACGCCGTCTGCCAGTTCGACATGTTCGTCGAGGCTGGAGAACGGCGCCTGCACCAGCCGCAGCTTGCCGCCCGATTGCGCTTCAAGTTCGCGCCCGGCAGCAATGGCGTCCGGATCGCGGTCGATCGCCACCACCGACGCACCAGTTGCCAGGATGGCCTTGGTGTAGCCGCCAGCGCCGAACGTCCCATCGACGATCACGTCGCCCGGCTGCGGATTGAGCGCAGTCAAGACCTCGGCGAGGAGAACCGGGATGTGGCGGGCCCGGCCGCCCTCGTGGTCATCGCCGTGAGTCGCCATCATTCCGGTCGCTCCCCAGGCTTCGTCCCCTGCCGAAGCTTCAAGAGCCGCGTCCGGACTTCCGCGCCATGGGCGCGCAGCCGCTCGGGCTCCCACATCTGAAAAAACTGTCCACGCCCGACAAAGGCCACGTCCGTGCTGATCCCGGTATGCTCGCGCAGGAAATCCGAGACCGAGATGCGCCCGTCCTGATCGAGCTTCAGGAAGGTGCTGTCGCCATGGATGAAAAAGGACATATCGTCCGCCGTCTGCAGGAACGGATCTTCTTGCGCGATGCGCTGTTCGTAGCGGTCGAGCAGGTCGAGACCGCCGACATCCAGCGCGGGAACATCGAGCGCCCTCAGCGCATAGAGTTCCGTGTAGCCGCGCTTCTGCAATACGGCACGGAAATGCGCCGGAACGGAGACCCGTCCCTTCGCATCGATCCTGTTGACCGCATTTGACAGAAACCGATCCATCGTCTGATCCGGCCACTTTCGCGGCCGCGCCCCTCATCGTCGTCCGCGCCCCAATGGCCCGGCGCAATCCCAGACTGCCTCCGTCGATCGACAACGCATCGCCACCCGAAGCCGCCGCGGCTACCGGATCAGCGAACGCCTCACCCTCTACTGGAACGAAATCATGGTTACCGATTTGGGATAACATGGGGTGATATGGGCGTCAACGGGAACAGGGTACACTCGGACACCACGACCAGCCTTTTGGGCCCTTTCGCGGCGTCCCGTTTTTTATGATCCATTAAGGCTAACGAAGGGTTATCAACTGGCCCAGCGCGCCCAGCACCCTTGCCCGGGTGCTTCAGTCGCCTTAGCGTCGCCGTGAAGGTCCCTGCCCGGAAAGCCAGAAACCATGACGAACGCATCCAACTCCCGCGCCGCCTCGCTCGCCCACCTGCGCAGTGCCAGGCTTTCCGTCGGCGACCCCATCCCCTTGCCCTTGACGATGGCGGCGATTTTTCATGCACCGGGCGATGCCACGGGCTTTAACCAGTACGGCCGCTTCTCCAATCCGACATGGGATGCGGTGGAAGAGATGCTGGGGCATCTGGAAGACGCGCCATGCATGGCGTTTCCGTCGGGCATGGGCGCGATCTCGGCGGTGTTTTTCGCCCTGCTCAAATCAGGCGAGCGCATTCTTCTGCCGTCCGACGGCTACCACACCACCAGGATCCTGGCGGACCGCTTCCTCGGTGCCTTTGGAGTGACCTGCGACGTCAGGCCGACTTCATCGCTTCTCGACGGCGGTTTCGACGGCTATCGCCTCGTCTTTGTCGAAAGCCCATCCAACCCGACGCTCGACATCTGCGACATCGCCGCCGTTGCCGAGGCCGTGCACAAGGCCGGCGGCCTGCTTGTCGTCGACAACACCACCATGACGCCCTTTGGCCAGCGCCCGCTCGATCTCGGCGCCGACATCGTCGTTGCCGCCGACACCAAGGCACCCAATGGTCACTCAGACGTGCTCTTCGGCCACGTCGCCAGCCGCAACGCCGAAATCATCACCGCGGTCGCCGACTGGCGCCAGACAGCAGGTGGCATACCCGGCCCATTCGAGGCCTGGCTTGTCCATCGCGGCCTCGAAACGCTAGAACTGCGCTTCGACCGCATGTGCTCCTCGGCCGAGATCATCGCCCCGCGCCTGAAGGCTCACCCGGCGGTCCGCTCGATCCGTTTCCCCGGCCTGGAGGGCGATCCGTCGCACAATCTGGCGCGTGCCCAGATGGAACGCTTCGGCTTTCTCATCAGCTTCGTGGTGGCTTCGGAAGACAAGGCGGAGGATTTCATCAACGGCTGCGAACTGGTGCATGCAGCGACATCGTTTGGCGGCGTCCACACCGTTGCCGAGCGGCGCACGCGCCGCGGCGATGCCGTGCCGCCAGGTTTTGTCAGGCTTTCAGTCGGCTGCGAACCGGTTGAGGAACTGTGGCAGGCGATCAAGGCGTCGCTGGACAGGATCGTCGCTTGAACGCCTACGAAGCGACGTCGTCGCCTGTGATGTTGCGCCGGCCGTGCAGGACCCGGAGGATGACCACCTCCCTGTCGATGAGTCGGTAGAAGGTGATGTATTCGCCCTCAACTACATGCCGCACGCCTGACGACACGTCTTCACGCGAGGCACCTGAATAGGGCTGGGTCGCGAGCAGTTCCCACCGGTCTGCGAGGCGTCGTATGAGGCGAAGTGCTGCGGATGGGCTATGCTGATATGGTCGCCGATCGCCTCTACATCGGCCATGGCCTGAGGCGTCAGCCGATAGCTCATCGGCCGCCTTCACGTTTTTCGAGATCCTCATACTTGGCTGTAAGGCGCGCCATGAAACTGGCACCATCCTCACCAGGTCCGCTGTCGATGCCTTCCTGAATCAGCGCGCGTAATTCCTCGACGGTGTAGCCAAAAAGGTCGCGGCGCTCTTTCCACAGCCGCAATGCGTCGCGGATCACTTCGCTTGCGGAGGCATATTCACCCGCATCGACCGCACCATCGACGGCGGCGGCGAGTTCGGGCGAAAGCGTGATGCTGCGTTTGTCGACATGGCCCATGGCTGCGGCTCTTGTTTGCAAGATGGTACGATCAAATCGTACCATCTTCAAGAATGCAGCAAGCGCGTCTATTGCCGCGTAATCCCCGCGCCTTGAATCAAGACGCGCAAAGATCGCCGCAAGACACTGAAGACATGGGCAAAAGGCAGCGCCAGCTGGCCTATAAGCCGGGTTCTGTATGGCCCCCGCGCCTTGCGGTGCGGGAACGTGGCGACCATTCATCTTGGACGCATGTTGCCATGCGCCTCACGCAACCTACCCGGGCGGTGAGCCGGAAACAGCCCTGAGGGTTGCCCCTCATACCACCCCTATTCGGTTTTGCTCCCGGTGGGGTTTACCGTGCCGCTCCTGTTGCCAGTCGCGCGGTGGGCTCTTACCCCACCCTTTCACCCTTACCGCGGAAACCGCGGCGGTTTGCTTTCTGTGGCACTTTCCCTGGGGTCGCCCCCGCCGGCCATTAACCGGCACCGTGTATCCATGGAGCCCGGACTTTCCTCACCCACCACCTTTCGGCAATTGCAGGTGCGGCCGCCCGGCCAGCTGGCAAGGCGTATAGAATGGTTCGCAAGGCAAAAGGCAAACGAAAACATTCGCCTCCCTGGGAACCATTCTGTCGCGTGCGTTAACGACCGATACGAGCCTGCACTTTCTTGCAATAGGCGGCAGATGTCGGGTTCATGCGCTTGGCGCCATGACCGGCATTGTATTTGAGGATCGTGCCGCAGGTCGTGCCACCGCTAAGCTCATGGGCCTTGGCGAGGTACTTCATGCCGAACTTGATGTTGGTCTCGGGGTTGAAGAGACCTTTTGCCGAACCGGAATAGCCCATCATGCGTGCGGTCGCCGGCTTGATCTGCATCAGGCCAATTTCGCCAGCCCGGCCAGTCGTGTTCGGACGATAATTGCTTTCGACGCTGATCACAGCATGGGCAAGCGAGACTGGAACGCCATAGGACGAGGCATAGCGCGCGACGATATCACCGTAAGGCGCACTTGTCTTGGTGGCCTTGGCAGCTTTCTCCGCCTGGTCCTTCACGGTCTTGGCACCCTTGGCGCCGATCGATGCGGTCTTGAAGTCGTCGACGGCAGCTTCTTTCTTGGAGCTGCTGCAGAAGAGATAGGGGCAATCATCGGCAGCCTTGTTCATTTTGGCTTTTGTGGTGGCTTCGATGATCGCCTTGGAGGCCATCACAGCACCCTCTTGGGCGTGAGCGGCAAAAGAAGTTAGGCCGGCGGCTAATGCCACCGCAACAACGGTCAGATTCTTCATATTATCCTTGTTCTCGAATAGGCCGCGCGAAAACAACGCGCAGCATCCCTTCCTGACGCCGGGGGCCCTCTTCGGGGCATTGGCAGGATTTATCCGGCGCCTTGCACAAAGATGCATTTGCGGGGGGAACTGGAGCGAAAAATGACCAGCCAAGTCACAAAGCGTGACAAGTTGTAATCTTGGCGAATCAGCTACCTGAGCTAGTCAAGACTTCCCTGAAGCGATGAAAGCAGTCGGCGCAAGGTCGAAAATGTCGAGGCATCCGCCATGCCATTGACGCAGCTTGTGCGGAAATGTCGTTGAAAAGCTTGGATAGTTACCGCTGTTTGGGCATCGAAACGGCCTGTGATCTCGACGCCGTAGCCATAGAGCGCCAGCATCGACTGCAGCTCCTCCACGGCGGAACCGGTATCGCCCGGTTGCAATATCGTGTGCCCATTACGCGGCGTCGGTGCGACCCAATGACCTACGCCGGCTTCATGCAGCATCTTCCAGGAAAACCTCTCGCCTGGGTCAACTTTGCGTCCCAAGGCGACATCCGAGTGCGCCAGAACACGTTCGGGCGACACATCATGGCGCTCGATGATGCCGAGACAGAGCGCAATCACGGCTTCCATCTGGCGCATGGGAAAGGAGCGATAACCAAGCGCGTGGCCSGGATTGACGATCTCGATGCCGACCGAACAGGAGTTTATGTCGGACTGGCCGCGCCAGGAGCTCTTGCCGGCATGCCAGGCGCGGTCGCCTTCGCGCACCATCTGCACGATGCGACCATCCTCATGCACCAGATAGTGCGATGATACCTCGCTCACCGGGTTGCACAGCCAGGCTTCGGCGCCCTCGCCTGTTGCCATGCCGGTGTAGTGCAGCACGATCATGTCAGGTGTCATCCCGTCTTTCCGCTGCCCGAAATTAGGCGAAAGCCGTACCTCGGCATGCGGGTGGTCGGGCTGAAAACCGCTCATGCGTGCCGCAATCCCCTTTCGATCATTTCGTAGGCCGCGTTGATCGCAGCTATGCGCGTCGTGGCGATCCTGATGAACTCCTCCGGCAAGCCACGCGCAATCAGCTTATCGGGATGGTTGCTGGCGACAAGCTTGCGATAGTGCTTGCGCACATCTTCAAACGACCTGCCGCGCTCGATGCCGAGCACGCGATAGGGGTCAGCCTCGCCAAGGTCGAGGTGGCGCGCCAGGATCGTCTGGTAGTGCGCTTCTTCGATGCGGAATATCTCGGACACGCGGTGCAGGAAGGTGCTCTCGCGCTGGTGCAGCATTCCATCCGCCTTGGCGATATGGAACAAACCGTCGAGAATATCCTCGAGCATGCCGCAGTTCGTGTGCCCCGAGCCGCACAGCCGCGCCATGCGCTCGGCATAGAACTCGAAGCCGGCGGCATCCTTCTGGGCGATATCATAGAGACGCGCTACATCCCGCGCGTGCTCGGGCGGAACGGCAAAAATCTCGTAGAAGGCGCGAACCTCGTCCTGGGACACCACGCCGTCGGCTTTGGCCATCTTGGCCGACAGCGCGATCATCGCCACCGAAAAGGCAACGCGGCGGCGCAGCTCGGCATCGCCTGAAAAGATGGTGCGGACAGCCTCCACGACATCGGCGACGCCGTTTGCCGCCGAAGCCGAGATACGCGCGATGAAGTCGCCGAGACGGTCCCAAATCGACATGGCCGCTTCTTAGGATGAAACATTCGCAAATGCGAGATGACTTTGCGCATAAGGGTAACTTTGTCGGCAACACGTGCATCTGGACCAAAAAACTGGACCAAAGGAAAGTGCACGACGAAAAAGCAAAGTCCCGCTATCGAATTGCGCCATGGACGCGCGCAACACCACCCACCCGGCAAAGACGCTTTCCCGCGAAACCATCGGCCTTGCCCTTGGCACGCTCGGCGTTGTCATCTTCGGCGGCACCTTGCCGGCGACTCGCGTTGCGCTGACGACATTTTCGCCGTGGTTCGTAACGAATGGCCGCGCCGCGGTCGCCTCGCTTGCCGCCGCACTGCTGCTTGTGATCCTGCGCAAGCGCCTTCCCAGGGGCGATGCGCCGGCATTGTTCCTCGCCGGCCTGCTTCTGGTGTTCGGCTTTCCGATCTTCTCCTCCATCGCCATGCAGACTGTGCCGGCCTCGCATGGCGGCGTCGTGCTCGGCGTGCTACCTCTGGTGACCAGCATCTTCGCTGCACTGATCGGTGGTGAGCGGCCCTCGGTATTCTTCTGGATCTGCGGTGTCGCAGGCGCTGCCCTGGTTGTGGCCTTTGCCATGCGCGACAATGGTATGAGCCTGACAACCGGCGACATGTTCTTGTTCCTCGCGGCGCTTTCCGCAAGCCTGGGTTATGTCGTGTCAGGCAAGCTGTCGCGCCACATGCCCGGCTGGGAGGTCATCTGCTGGTCCCTGATCCTCACCGCGCCGATCTCGATCCCTGGAGCGATCTTGAGCTGGCATCCGGAATTCGCAAGTGCCTCGGGCGCCGCGACTTTCTCGTTCCTGTATCTGAGCTTCGGCTCGATGTTCCTTGGCTTCTTTGCCTGGAATGTCGGGCTTGGAATGGGCGGCATTGCCCGCGTCAGCCAGGTTCAGCTGCTGCAATCCTTCGTCACGCTCGCCATCTCGGCCTTCCTGCTGAAGGAGCATGTCAGCGGCGAAACCGTGTTTTTCGCGCTCGCCGTCATCGCCATCGTCGCATTGGGCCGACGTGCCCGCGTCGCGCGCTGACCCAAAGAAAAAGGCCGGAGACTGAGCCCCGGCCTTTCCTCCTCCCGCTAACCTACTGCGCGGGCGCCGCCGGCTCTGCCGGCTTCGGCTGCATCGCATCGTGGTTCTGCATGTCGCCGCCCGTGCCTGTTTCAGGCGTCGGCGTAATGCCTTGGGTCGTCGAATTGTCGGTTGCCGGCGGCGCGGCCTGAGGCGTTGCGGGCGCCGGGGTGGCTGGCGCCGGCTGCTCGGTAACAGGCGGCTTCACGCTCTCGGTGGTGGTGCTGTCGGTGTTGCTGTCGCTGCAGGCGGCAATGCCAAATAGAGCGATGGCAGAAACAGACGCGAGAATGAGCTTTTTCATAACAATTTCCTTTCCAAAACGACCCGCAAGCGGGCTGTCGGAGGGAAAATGCGCGGCAAGCCGACCGGTTTCATAACGTTCGGTGTCCGGTTGTCACATAGCCGACGGCCCACCATGTCGCGTCGCCGTCATCGCCGCGTCACCGCGCTGTCACGCCGGTGCGCTACCCACTGCGCCAACAACGAAGCGGGGAATCGCATTTCCATGACCGACGTTTCCGGAGAACTTGTCTTTCGTCGCGGCAAGAAAGTTGGCAAGGCGGTCTATCAAAACCGCGCCCTTTCCAAGCAGGGGCTGTCCGAGCGGCTCTTTGCCTTTTTGTTTTCCGATCTTGTCTACCCCCAGATCTGGGAAGACCCAGATGTCGACATGGAGGCGATGCAGCTCGCCGAGGGCCACAAGGTCGTCACCATCGCATCAGGCGGCTGCAACATCCTCGCCTACCTCACCCGCTCGCCTGCCCGTGTTGATGCCGTCGACCTCAACGGTGCGCACATCGCACTCAACAAGATGAAGCTCGCGGCAGTTCGCCATTTGCCGTCGCAGGCCGATCTGTTTCGGTTCTTCGGCGAAACCAATGTCGAGCACAACTCGCACGCCTATGACCGCTTCATCGCCCCGCATCTCGATCCATCGAGCCGCGACTACTGGGAAAGCCGCAATTGGCGCGGCAAGCGCCGCATCGCCACCTTCGACGGCAATTTCTACAAGACCGGGCTTCTCGGCCTGTTCATCGCTGCTGGCCATCGCGTGGCCAAACTCTATGGCGTCGACCCCGCCGCCATCATGGCGACCGGCAGCCAAAACGAGCAGCGCCGCTTCTTCGACGAGAAGATCGCACCCGTCTTCGAACGCCGCATGTTGCGCTTCGTCACCTCGCGCAAATCATCGCTGTTCGGCCTGGGCATCCCGCCGGCGCAGTACGACTCGCTGCTGACTTCAGGCGATGGCTCCATGGCCGGCGTGCTCAAGGCACGCCTTGAAAAACTCGCCTGCGATTTCCCGCTCGAAAACAACTATTTCGCCTGGCAGGCTTTCGCGCGGCGTTATCCCGCTCCAGGCGAAGCCGCCCTGCCCGCCTATCTCGAACAGGCCAACTACGCGACGATCCGCGGCAATATCGGCCGCGTCGGCATCCATCACGCCAATTTCACCGAATTCCTCGCCGGCAAGGACGCCGCAACGACAGACCGCTTCGTCCTGCTCGACGCGCAGGACTGGATGAGCGACGCCCAGCTCAACGCGCTGTGGAGCGAAATCACCCGGACATCCGCTCCTGGCGCCCGCGTCATTTTCCGCACCGCCGCCGAGCCGAGCCTTTTGCCAGGTAGGCTTTCGCCCGCTCTGCTCGACCAGTGGAGCTATGAAGACGCCCAGTCGCGCGATTTCACCGCCCGCGACCATTCCGCGATCTATGGCGGCTTCCATCTCTATGTGAAGAGGCCCTGATGAGCGCACCGGAGCTTCTGGCCAGCCATTCCGGGCTGATGGACGGTGTTTACCGGCATCAGCGCCACATCTACGACCTGACGCGCAAATATTATCTGCTCGGCCGCGACCGCATGATCGCGGAACTCGATCCGCCAGCCGGCGGAACCGTGCTGGAGCTTGGCTGCGGCACCGGGCGCAATTTGATCCTCGCTGCCCGCCGCTTTCCCGACACGCACTTTTACGGCCTCGACATCTCCGCCGAGATGCTGGCGACGGCCAGGGCTTCGATCGCCAAGGCGGGTTTGTCCGACCGCATCACCGTGGCACAGGCCGATGCGACCGCGTTCGATACTGAAGCCCTATTCGGTAAAACCGGCTTCGACCGTGTCTTCATCTCCTATGCGCTGTCGATGATCCCGGGCTGGGAACGCTCGGTTTCGGCCGCATTGGCAGCATCCAACGGCTCCGTCCACATCGTCGATTTCGGCCAGCAGGAGCGCCTGCCCGGCTGGTTCCGAAGCCTACTCAAAGGTTGGCTGGCGCGTTTCCATGTCACTCCGCGCAAAACCCTTGCCAGCGAAATCGCCAGCCAGGCCCAAGCGGCAGGACAAGGCTTCCGCTTCACCGCGCTTTATCGCGGTTATGCCTTGCTTATCGTGGTCGGAGGACAAAAGCCTATCTGAGCGCCGCAACCAGCGCCGCCAGCATGGCCTGGGGCTTGTAGTGCAGCTTCGATGGCGTCAGACCGAGCCTGACGACCACCATATTGGCCGAAGGAACGATCGCCACCGTCTGCCCGTCATGGCCCTGCATCCAGAACGCGTCTGCCGGCAGATCGAAGCTGGCATCGGGATTGCCACCCGGCGGCGTGCCGCCCTCGGGCCCGCGCAGCCAGAGCTGGCCACGGCCGTATCTCCCGTTCGACGCCGGCGCCTTTTCGCGCATCCACCCGACATAGCCCTCCGGCAGGATGCGTGCCCCATTCCACACACCGTCCTGCAGCAAGAACTGGCCAAAGCGCGCCCAGTCATGCGCGGTGGCATAGAGATAGGACGAACCTGCAAAAGTGCCGCGCGCGTCAGCCTCCAGCACCGCACTGGTCATGCCGAGCGGGCCAAACAGCTTTTCGCGCGGCCAGGCCAGCGCCTTGGCAGGGTCGCCCACCGCATCCTGCCACAGCCGTGACAACAAAATCGTCGTGCCGCTGGAATAGGAGAAAACCTTGCCGACCTCATGGGCCAAAGGCTTAGCCTCGGCAAAGCTTGCCATGTCAGGCTCGAGATAGAGCATACGGGTCACATCGGTGACGTCGCCATAGTCCTCGTTGAATTCGAGTCCGCTCGACATCGCCATCAGGTCGGCAAGGCTGATCGCAGCCCGCCCGTCGCCCTTCCAGGGCTCGAACAGCGCGGTCTCATCGACCGACATCTTGCCCTCGCCGACCAGCGTTCCGATGATAGCGGCCGTCACCGTCTTGGTCATCGACCAGCCGAGCAGTGGGGTCGCCGCGCTGAACCCCTCTCCATAGCGCTCGCCGACAATCCTGCCGTTCTGGACGACGACGATGGCACGCATGCCTGGCCCTGCCAGCGCCGCATCGTCGAGGATCGTGTTGATCGCAGGATGCTGCGACGCCTCGACCCGCTCGCCTTCCGGCCATAGAGCATCGCCATTGGCGGCAGGTGCCGCCGGCACGGCCCCAAGTCCTGCGGCGTTCAGATCGCCATCCGGCACGTTGGCGCAGCCCACCCCGTCATGAACAACCGCGAGGCCTTTGCCAAATACGCCAAACAACCCGGCACGCACGGTGCCGGCACTCTGGTCGACATGGACCGACATCAGTTTGAGCAACGGATGCCCTGGCGCCTGGACATCGTCGGCAAGCACCTGATTGGCGTCGCGGCCGGCAACAAAGGCGTTGGAACAAACGATCTTGGCGGCATAGCCGGAGCCGACACGGATCAAATCAGGCGGTGCAAAGTAGAGCCAGGCCGAAAGACCGGCGACCGCCAGGACGGCCAGACCGACCAGCCATTTGAGGATTCTGCCCGCTACGCGCATTGCGTCCCCGCCCCCGGCATCATGCTTCCGCCATGGAATTGCCGTCATTCCTCACGCAAATCTTTCAGGCTGTCGAGCACGATCAACGGTTTATCAACCATGATCGGCGACGATCACAGGAGGGGATAGGCGGTGTCTAGGGGAAACCGCTGATCCATCGAAGTAGAAGCTGGCCACATGGCCAACCCCATAACGACAAGCTCTGACCGGCTGTGCTGGTCCAAGGAGAAGTAATGCGCCGCGTTTCGGCTCTTGTGCTGCTCGCCTTCCTCGGCGCCTGCTCGACCGTAGACACCCTGTCCCTTGCCCCCACCGGCAAATCGACAACCATTGCCAGCGTGTCGGTCAAGAACCCACGCTTCAGCGACAGCGATCCGCATCAGTGGGAGAGCGGCGCGCCCTGGACCTACGCGATCCACGGCACCGACGTGTCGAAGTACCAGACCTCGATCGACTGGGCCAAGGCCAAGGGCAGCGGCATCTCCTTCGCCTTCATCAAGGCGACCGAAGGCGGCGACCGCGTCGACGACTATTTCGGAGAGCACTGGCGCGGGACCAAGGCGGCCGGCGTGCCGCGCGGCGCGTACCACTTCTACTATTTCTGCCGTCCGGCAGCCGAGCAGGCAAGCTGGTACATCAACAATGTGCCAAGGGAGGGCTCTTCGATGCCACCCATCCTCGACATGGAATGGAACCCACAGTCGCCGACCTGCAAGCTGCGTCCGCCTCCCGCCACCGTGCGCAGCGAGATGAAGATCTTCCTCGACATCGTCGAAAAGCATTACGGCAAAAAGCCTATCATCTACACGTCGATCGACTTCTTCGAAGACAACAACCTGTCGACGTTCCCAAGCTATCATTATTGGCTGCGTTCGGTCGCCGGTCACCCGACCACGAGATACGGCAGCCACCCCTTCACCTTCTGGCAATACACCGGCACCGGTGTCGTGCCGGGCATCAAGGGCGACGCCGACATCAACGTGTTCAACGGCACCGAGCAGCACTGGAAGAAGTGGCTCGCCGCCAACACAAAATAGCCTGGACTGCACTACCGGGCTGCGCATTTCGCATGGCAGATGCGACAAGAAGAGGGGGTGCGGCCCTCGCCCCGTTTCTGTAGAAGGCGCGGCAAGACATTAAGCTGGCCGTCCGGCTGCTTTCGACGTTGCGCGAAAGCCTTGACGTGACGGGCCACGCAGGAGAACTGCCCATGAAACTGCTGAGCAAGGCGCTGGTCGCCGTACTTCTGACCACAGCGGCCGCGCCTGCGATCGCCCAGGATACCGCTGCCGTTCCCCAGGGCGCGCCTGCGGTCGCCTCGGAATGTGGCGACGACTTCGCCACCTGGAAGCAGAACCTTGCCAATGAGGCCCGTGCCGCCGGCGTCGGCGAACAGGGGCTTGCGGCTCTGGCCAACGCTGCGCTCGACCCGAAAGTGCTGGAACGTGATCGCGCCCAGGGCGTCTTCGCCCAGACCTTCACCCAGTTCTCCGAGCGCATGATCAGCGACTACCGGCTCAAGCACGGCGCCGCCAACCTGCAGAAATATGGCCAGTACTTCACCATCGCCGAACAGGACTACGGCGTGCCCGGACCGGTGATTGCTGCGTTCTGGGGACTAGAGACTGATTTCGGCGCGGTGCAGGGCAATTTCAACTCGCTCAACGCGCTGGTGACGATGGCGCATGACTGCCGCCGGCCTGACCTGTTCCGCCCGCAGGTGATCCCGCTGATCACCTTGATCGACCGCAACGTCCTGCCCGCCGACGTCAAGGGTGCATGGGCCGGCGAAATCGGCCAGACCCAAATCCTGCCCACCGACTATCTGGCGCGCGGCGTCGATGGCGACGGCGACGGCATTGTCGACCTGCGCAACAGCCCGGCCGACGTCATCTTGACCACCGGCAAGAAGATCCAGTCGCGCGGCTGGAAGCGCGGCGAGCCGTGGATCGAGGAAGTTCGGGTTCCCGCCGAGATGGCCTGGGAACAGACAGGCCGTACCAACAAGCAGCCGTTGGCCACATGGGCCGAAATGGGCGTCACCATGCGCGACGGCAGCCCGCTCAAGGACAATGGGCTCAAGGGCGCAATCGTCTTGCCAATGGGCCGCAAGGGTCCGGCTTTCCTGACCTACGACAATTACGATGTCTATCTCGAGTGGAACCAGTCGGCGACCTACACGCTGACCGCGGCCCATCTTGCCGCGCGTCTCGCCGGCCAGCCCGCCTTCGATCGCGGCAATCCCGACCCGGGCCTGACAGGCGATGCCATGAAGCAGCTGCAGCAGAAGCTGGCCGACAAGGGCTACGACGTCGGCGGCATCGACGGCATTTTGGGCACCAACACTCGTGAAGCCATCCGCCAGGAACAGATACGTCTCAAGCTGCCTGTCGATGGCTGGCCGACTGACGAGCTGCTGGCCGATCTTCAGGCGAGTAGCGATTAGCGAGTAGCGAGTAGCGAGTAGCGAGTAGCGAGTAGCGAGTAGCGAGTAGCGAGTAGCGAGTAGCGAGTAGCGAGTAGCGAGTAGGAATATTCGCGCTCGAAATGCGCTCAACCCCAATTTTCCCTATTCGCTACTCGCTATTCCCCATTCGCTCCCTCAAAACAACGAAGCCGCATCGTGGTGGACCGGCTTCCAGCCGAGTTCGGCCCGCGCCTTGTCTCCGCTCAGGCGCTGGCTGATCGCATAGCCCCGCGCCCACTCGCCCAGATTTTCCGCAGCAAGGTCGACGCTGACGATGTGTAGCTCTGGACGCTCCGTCCGAAGCTGCCGCGCCACCCCAAGGACAATCTCGCCGACCGTCAGGCCATCAATGGCCGAACCGTTGTAGACCGCGCCGGCTCGCGCCTTTTCGAGAACATTGAGGTAAAGCTCCGCCAAATCTTCTGCGTGAATCAGCGGCCAGACCACCTCTTTGGAGCCGATCACCTCGACCGGCCTTCCTTCATGAATCGCATCCATGAAGGACGAAAACACGCCGCCCTCGGCCGAATAGACCATCGCCGGGTGCACGACGAAGCTGTCTATGTCGGGCGCTTCGAGCACACGCCTCATAGTGTCGATCGTCCCGCTGAATGCCGGCAAAGGATTAAACGGGGTTTCCTCCGTGGCCACGCGCGCTCCGGTTGCCCCGAACAGCCAGCAGCCGCCGGTATAGATGAAGCGTGGCCGTTTCGGCATCGCGCCCAGCACAGGCAAGAGCGCGTCGAGCAGTGCCGCCTCGACCGGCCCCATGTCGTCGCCAAAATCCGACGCGGCCTGAATGACAGCATCTACCGGCCCGATCTTGGCTGCCCATTCCCCAGGTTTGCGCAGATCGT
Source organism: Aminobacter sp. P4_D5 (assembly GCF_056401815.1). Taxonomy (NCBI): domain Bacteria; kingdom Pseudomonadati; phylum Pseudomonadota; class Alphaproteobacteria; order Hyphomicrobiales; family Phyllobacteriaceae; genus Aminobacter; species Aminobacter sp. P4_D5. The sequence goes on from NZ_JBFUIP010000021.1 coordinate 34,361, forward strand.
CCAGCAGTGCCGTTGCGCCCGCCGCTTTCAACCGGTCAGCCGAGGCTTCGGAACGGGCCAAGCCGACGACATGATGTCCGGCAGCGATCAGGCGCCGCAGGACATGGCTGCCGATGAAGCCGGTGCCGCCAAGAAGAAATATGCGCATGCGAATGGTCACTTAGCGAATAGCGAATAGCGAATAGCGAATAGTAGATCGGAGAGTTCGCGCAGCAATTCAAGCCGCTTTCCCTATTCCCTACTCGCTCCCTTTCAATCCGCCATCGTTTCCAGGCTGGCCAATCCGACTGGTGCCTCGCCCTCGTCGAACGGCGTCGTCACCTCGACGAATGTGTCGGGGTAAAAGCCGTTGAATCGGGTCCTGAGCGACAGCGAATAAGCGCCGATATGGCCGATCTCGATCCAGTCGCCGGTGTCGATCGTTTCAGGCAACCAGAACGGCCGCGACAGGATGTCGACGGAATCGCAGGTCGCCCCGCACACCTTGAACGGCACGATCTTGCCGACGTCGCCATTGCGCGTGCGGATCGCCGGATCGGGAATGAAACGCGCCGGCAGCGTGATCTTGCCGGTCCAGGAATCCGACAGCGACGCCCAGATACCGTCATTGATGTAGATGCGCCGGCCTTTTCGCAGCAAAACCCGCACGATCAGCGACAGGCAGCGCGCCACGATCACCCGGCCGGGCTCAGCCACCAGTGGCATGTCGTCGAAATTATATTCCTTCAGGTCGCCGCGAAAGCGCGACATGATCTGCCCGATCGAGGGCATCGCCGGCTTCTTGCTGTTGGGGTCATGGCCATATTCGGCCGGAAAGCCGCCGCCGACGTCCAATCCGGCAAGATCGAAGCTGACGCGGTTGCGCACCCAGTCGACCGAAGCAAGCGCCCGCTCATAGGTATCGGGATCCTCGATCTGGGAGCCTACATGGAAGCAAAGTCCGACCTTGTAGCCGTTGCGGTTGAGCCGTTCGGCCAGTTCGACCGCATAGGCAGGTCCCGCGCCGAATTTCTTCGACAGCTCATAGGCCGCCGATCCCTTGGTCTGCACGCGCACGAACACCGTGATCGCGCCTGGGTCGATGTCGAGCGCGCGCACCACGCGGCTGAGCTTGGTGATTTCGTCTTCATGGTCGACCGCAATCACCCTGATGCCATAGGTCTCGAGCGCCAGCCGGATGTCGGACTGCGCCTTGACCGGGTGCATGTAGATCATTTCGGCGTCCGACGAGACCTCCCTCACCGCCGCGAACTCGCCGGGCGACGCCACGTCGAACATCGTCACCCCGGCTTCGACCAGCGCCTTGAGCACGATCAGCTCACCATTGGTCTTGACCGCATAGGCGGTCTTGCCGGGGAACATCTCCATGAAAGCCCTAGCATCGGTTTTCAGCACTTCGGGCCGGAAACAATAAACCGGGGCATCCGGACGGAGCGCCAGTGCTGCCTCGCGCGCATTCTCGAATCGCTGCATGGAAGCTCCTTGTTGCGGGGCGAAATCTAAAGCAAGCCGCCGATGATGCAACCCGCGCGCAATCCAGCGGCCCGCTGCGTCACGTCATCGGAATCGGGTGGCCCTATCAGAGAAGCGCGACTACCGCTTGAATGTGACAAGGCGACGAAGGGAATCAAAATGTCGGCAAGAGACTGGGCCAAGCTTCTGTTGCTGGGCGTCATCTGGGGCGGCTCGTTCTTCTTCGTCCACATAGCGGTGGCCGAAATCGCGCCTCTCAAGCTCGTCTTGTTTCGGGTGATGATCGCCGCCCTGGCGCTTCACGTATATCTGCTGGTGCGCGGCCCCTCCTTCCGCCTGGCTTTGCCGCTGTCTGGAACCTTGTTTGGGCTGGCGCTGCTCAACAACGTCATCCCCTTCTCGCTCATATTCGCCGGCCAGACCGAGATCGGCGCCGGCCTCGCATCGGTGCTGAATGCCACAACGCCATTTTGGACCCTGATCGTCGCCAACATGATGACATCAGACGAGAAACTGAACTGGAACAAACTAGCCGGCATCGCGCTCGGCATTGGCGGCACTGCCGTCATGATCGGCCCCGGTCTTGTTGCCGGCCTCGGTGGCCCGGTCTGGGCCAAGCTCGCGCTGATCGGAGCAGCGCTGTCCTACGCCTTTGCGCTGATGGTGGCACGCAGGCTGAAGGGCGTGCCGCCGGCGATCGTTGCCACCGGCCAGCTCACCGCCTCGACCGTGATGATGATCCCCATCGTGCTCATAGTGCACGGCACCGGCGGCCTGTTTGCGGCGAGTGCGGGCGTATGGGCGGCGGTTCTCGCGCTTGCGCTGTTGTCGACAGCTTTTGCCTATCTGCTGTTTTTTGGCCTGGTCGCGTCTGCGGGCGCCACCAACACCTCGCTGGTCACGCTGATCGTTCCGGCCAGCGCCATCCTGCTTGGCGTGACCTTCCTTGGCGAGCATCTCGAGACGTTCGAACTTGCCGGCATGGCCCTCATCGCTCTGGGACTCGTGACCATCGACGGGCGCCTTTTCAGACGTCGTACGGCTGCTGCCGGCTGAAAGTTTGCCACAATTTCTCCACAACCCTTACGGGCGCATTTGGCAAATAATTCCAAAGGCTAAGACGAGAGATTGCGTCGCAATTCTCACAATCTTGTCGCAATGCAGCACATTTTTTTCTTGTGTGTGGCCGAAATGACCCTAAATTCCGCCCTGTGACTTGCGCAGAGGAGGCTATGCATGGGACTGACTAGGTCAATCAATGCACTCATGATTTGCGCCGCATTCACTTTCATCGGCGCGCTCATTGTTGGAGCTCTTCCATAGGCCGCGTAGACGGCGGAAGACGATAGCACCTCTAGGTGGAAAACTTCGAAAAGGCCGGGATGAAGATCCCGGCCTTTTTGGTTCCGAACCGTCTCAGGCCGCTGCCGAGCTTGGTGCTGCCTGCGAGCGGATACCGATCATGTGGCACACGGCAAACACCAGGTCCGCCCGGTTCATCGTGTAGAAATGGAAGTCGCCAACACCGCGCTCGACGAGGTCATGCACCTGCTCCACTGCAACCGCCGAGGCAATCAGCGCATGCGTCTGCGGGTCCTTTTCGAGCCCGTCGAAACGCTCGGCGAGCCATGCCGGCACATGCGCGCCGCAACGCGAAGCGAAGTTGGCGACCTGCGTGAAGCTGTGGATCGGCAGGATGCCCGGCACGATCGGGATGTAGATGCCGGCCTTGCGCGCGCGCTCGACGTAACGCTCGTAAAGATCGTTGTCGAAGAAGAACTGGGTGATCGCACGCGTTGCACCATTGTCGACCTTGCGCTTGAGCATGTCGAAATCGGTCGCGAAATCTGGGCTCTCAGGGTGCTTTTCGGGATAGGCCGACACGGAGATGTCGAAATCGCCCTGCCCCTTCAGCGCACCGACAAGCTCGGCACCATTGGCATAGCCGCCGGGATGCGGCTGGTAGGCCGCGCCCACGCCCTCCTTCGGGTCGCCGCGAAGCGCCACGAAGCGCTTGACGCCCATGGCCGCGAATTCGGAAATCACCTGGTCGACCTCGGCGCGGCTGGCATCGACGCAAGTCATGTGCGCGGCCGGCGTCAGCGTCGATTCATCAAGGATGCGCTTGACCGTGCGGGCGGTGCGCTCTCGCGTCGTTCCACCCGCGCCATAGGTCACCGACACGAATTGCGGATTGAGCGGCTCAAGGCGCTTGATGGTGTCCCAAAGCCGCGCTTCCATATCGTCGTTCTTCGGGGGAAAGAACTCGAACGAGACTTTGACCCGCTCGCCGATGTTTGAACGCCTGGACAGCTGGTATTGGTTCATCAGGCGGTTTCCCTTGCGGCTTGTATTTCAGGATTGGGGTCGGCGATCAGCAGCCGGCGGTCGCGCGCCAGCCACAGCTTGACGGTGAGGCTCGCCTTGTTCGAGGAGCCGCGCGGTTCGAACTCCTGCGTCTCCTCAAGCTCCAGCCCGGCCTCTGCCAGCCAGTCGGCGATCTGTCGGTCGGCAAAGCCAAGCCGCGCATGCGCATGCTCGGAGCGCAGGAAATCGAGCCCATGGGGGGCAAAATCTACGATCACCAGCCGCCCGGCGGGGCGCAGCAGGCGCGCGGCCTCCTGGATGGCGCGGGCGGGGTCGTCGAGATAGTGCAGCACCTGATGAATGGTCACCAGGTCGAAGGCGTCGCGCTCGACTGGAGGCGAAAAGATGTCGCCCTGGCGCACCTGGGCGTTGGAAATACCGGCCTTGTCGAGATTGGCACGCGCCACCGCCAGCATCTCGCGCGACTGGTCGATGCCGACGCCGCGGCGATAAAGCGGCGCAAAGATTTCAAGCAGCCGGCCTGTGCCGGTGCCGAGGTCGAGCATCGACTGGAACGGGCGCTTGCCGAGCAGCTTCAGAAGTGCGGCCTCGACCGCGCGGTCGGCGACATGCAGCGAACGCAATTCATCCCAACTCGCCGCATTGGCGCTGAAATAGCGCGCGGCGCGCTCCTGGCGCTTGTGCTTCACGTCGTCGAGGCGCTCGAAATCCCGCACCACCTGGCTGTCGGCCTTGTCGATGCCCGACACCAGCCCTTGCACAAAAGCGCGCGCCTGGTCGGCATCGGACAGGCGGAAAAACGCCCAGGAACCCTCTTGATAGCGGTCGATCAGGCCGGCTTCGAGCAGCAGCTTGAGATGGCGCGACACGCGCGGCTGCGACTGGCCGAGAATCTCGGTCAGGTCGGAGACGGTCAGGTCGCCGCGCGAAAGCAGCGTCAAAATGCGAAGGCGGCTGGATTCGGCCGCCGCCTTCAAGGTATCTACCATTGTGTCGAGTGCGACGTGCATCGGCTTCGTTTCTCGCCAAAAGACATAAACATATCTTTATGTGACGAAACGAGTGATTGCAACGCCCAATGTCGCATGCGGGCAAGAAAATGGCGCGACGGTGGGAGGATGCCATGCAGATGTTCGAGCAGCGCGAGGGCGAAGTGGCGCTCACCAACGATCCGGCAGCCATGCCGGGCGACGCCAAGCTTGTCTTCATCGGCAGCATCACCTCACCATGGAAGCTGCGCGAGCATTGCCCCAAGAACATGAATGCGGCTCGGGAAAAGGGCGGTGGCGCAACGCTTTTCATCGATGCGCCCTACCGGCCAGGGCTCGCCGGTCTTGCCGGCTTCAGCCACGTCGTCATCCTCAGCTGGTTCGAGCAGGCGCCGCGGAATCTGATTGTGCAGAAACCGCGCCATGCATCTGACGCCAAAGGTGTTTTCGCGCTGCGCTCCCCTGCCCGGCCCAACCCCATCGGCTTGCATATCGCCGCTATCATTTCGATCGACATCGAAGCCGGGCGCATCGAACTGGACGCCATCGATGCGCTCGACGGCACGCCGGTCATCGATATCAAACCCTATTTTCCATCCGTCGATGCGTTCCCCGACGCCAGCGGCCCGAACAAGGGCAGCCGCTGATGAACCCACCCACCGGGCGCCGCCGCGCCATAGGCAAGGCGCTGACGCTGCTCTTGCCGCTGGCGCCTTACGCCGACACCGAGGCGATCAGGGCGGATGCGCAGGCCAAGCACATGAAGACGCTGCCACCGTCGATTGCGGTGTGGCTGGCGACCGTCGCCCATATCCGCCACGCCCACACCGACTATGAAAAGCTGCTGTCGGAAGGCTACGACCGCGATTCCGCGCGTTTCTTCATCCTGGATGAGATCAATGCCGTGCTCACGCGCTGGCGCGCCACGCGCCTGCTCGATCCCGACGACGAGGACGTGTAACCGAGCAGCCCCGCCTGCCTCCAACCAATTGCCGGCAGGCAGCATTTCTGGTTTGTTAAAAACGGGCGGCTATTTTGCAGCGAGGAGGCAGCAGATGGCGGAAGACACCGAACCATATCGTCACTATCACAAGGACGGCAGCCGGTGGGTTGTCGGCCAGCTTCGGGCTGGCCAGGCCGAAGGTTATTGGGAATGGTTTCGCAAGGACGGCACCAAGCTCCGTTCCGGCCATTTCAGCAGCGGCACCCAGGTCGGCGAGTGGACGACTTATGACAAGTCGGGAAAGGCCTACAAGGTCACCACGATCAAGACGGCGACCGCTTCGCGCAGCGGTCCGCTGACCGACGTCGGCCTGCCACGCTGATGCGTCCCCCTAATAGACCCACTGCTCGGGAACGCGCACTGAAACCTCTTCGCCTGAGGTGATCGTTCCAGGCTTCTCGACCCAGGCGACCAGCCCGCGCAGACGCTTGGCGACCTTCGGGAACAAAAGCGAGCCGGCATCATGGTCGGCCATGCCAGCATGTTCGGCGATCGAGCGTCCGGCGATGCGACACGGCGCATTCTGCCCATCGATCTTGATCGTCACGCCGCGCTTGAAGAACAGCATCGTGCCCGACGGCAGCATCGACAGCATCGGCACGCCGTCGAGCAAAAGGTTTGCGCCGATCCACTCGGGCTTGATCTCAGCCAGGCCCATGCGGTCGGCGACGATCGCCATTTCGTCGGGCGCGACGATCGAAAGCTGGCGCTCATTGCGCATCTCGGTACCGCGCGGATACCATGGCTCGCGCCCGCCGGAGCGTCTGGTGTGGCCGGCATGGAAATCGCCGTCGATGCCTTCGAAGCCGAGCGGCAAGGCTTCCACGGACCGCGTCACGAAGTGATCGAATGGCGCGACATAGACGCCCGCCACCCGACCGCGAAGCTTCCTGCCCGGCAAGATCTCTGGTTCGCCATCCCTGCGCATCGTCGGATCGAGCATTTTTCCGCCTTATGATTTGAGACGGCACCATGCAGATCGGTCAAACGGAAATCCAGACAAAAAGCCTGATCTTCCGATCACCAACGGTGATCCTTTAATGCATTTTCACCAAAGCCCCACCGATCGAATAGCCGGCACCAAAGGCACAGATCAGCCCGAAATCGCCAGGCTTCATGTCTTCATGGTTTTCCTTGAGCGCGATGATGGCCCCGGCCGCCGCTGTGTTGCCCAGCCGCTCCAGCACCATGGGTGCCGTATCCTGGTCGGCCTCGTGGCCGAGCGCCAGCTTCAGGATCATGGCGTTCATGCGCGCATTGGCCTGATGCAGCCAGTAGCGCCTGACATCCGACGGCGTCATGCCATGGTCGGCGAGGAAAGCGGTGATGAAGCGGTGCGCCGCATGCGTCACCTCCTTGAACACCTTGTTGCCGACCTGCTTGATCATATTGCCCTCCATCTCGACGACGGAGGTGTTTTCCTGGCCGGCGCGCAGCAGGAAGCCGAAATTGGTGCGGATATTGTTGGAAAACTGCGTCCAGTTGCGCGTATCGATGATCTCGAAGCGCCCCGGCCGCGTCTCTTTCGGCCCCAGCGCCTCGACGACCATGGCCACCGACGCATCGCCAAAGATGAAATGCGTCTGGCGGTCGCGGAAATTGAGATGCCCGGTGATAATCTCGGGCGTGACGATCAGCACACGCTTCTGCCCGCCCGCACGCACCAGATTGAAAGCGACATGCAATGCCGCCGCCGCTGACGAGCAACCAAGGCTCATGTCGAAGGCGGCACCTTCGATGCCGAGTTCCTTCTGGATCTCGATTGATATGGCCGGATAGGGCCGCTGCTGATGCGAGGCAGCGCATATGACCATGTCGATATCAGCGCCGGTGAGCCCCGCATGAACGAGCGCCTTGCGCGCTGCGGCCACGCCGAACTCCGCCTCGACCGAAAGCGCGTCATCGGCGCGCGGCGCAATGCGCGGGCTCATCCGTTCAGGATCGAGGATGCCGTCGAGCGTGTGGACATGGCGATTCTTGACGCCGGAGGCGTAGACGATGAAATCGCTGTCCGACTTCTTGACCAGGTCCAGACCGGCCGCCTGCCGCCTGGCATTCTCGATGTCGACCCAGATATTGAAGCTTTCGACCAACTCATCATTGCTGATCGAGGCTTCAGGAATTTCAACGCCGATACCGCTGATGATGACGCGATGCATGAAACCGTCCGATGCCTGCAATTTCTCGCGAACCCCGCCTCTCCAAAGGCCTCCCCAGATTCGCTGGCGAACACTCTACGCCAGCCAGAGCGGTTCGAATACGGTGCGCTGGCCGTTATCCGGCTCCGATTGCGATCAGATTTCGGCGACCCGGACCGCGCTTAGCGCGGCTGGCTCTTATCTTCGCTGCGCGACCATGAACAGCCTGGGGAAGCGCAGCAGAACCTTGCCGTTCGCCACTGGCGGGTAGGCCGAAGCGATCTTTGCGGTGTAGGCGGCAAGATAGGTCTGCCGTTCGTCCGCATCGAGCGGATCGATGAAGGGGCGAAGCCCCGTGCCTTTTACCCATTCGACGATGGCCGCGGCATCTGCCAGCGGATGATTGTAGACGCTGTGCCAGATATCCACTCGCGCCGACTGCGGCACAAGCAGGTCATAATACGAAGAAACAGGCGGCAAGGGCGACCGCGCAACGCCTGCAATCTTGGCGCCGAAATTCATGGCGGCAGCGGTTTCGCGCATCAGCACATGCGAGGGCTCGCCGATATTGTCGGGCATCTGCACGGCAAGAAAGCCACCTGGAGCAAGCAGGTCGAGCAAGCGCTTGAGCACTGCCTGATGGTTGGGCAGCCACTGGAAGACGGCATTGGCGAAGATGACATCAACCGGCCCGTCCGGCGTCCAGCTTTCCGCGTCGGCTAGCTGGAAGTCGATATCGGGCAAGCGCTGTCGTGCTTCCGCGATCATGGCCAGCGACGTGTCGAAGCCCGAGATTTTTGCCCCAGGCCAGCGGGCGGCGAGGAGCTCGGTCGAATTGCCCGGGCCGCAGCCGATATCAACCACGTACTTCGGCGTTTCGATAAGGATTTGCGCCAGAAGGTCCCGCGCAGGGCGGGTCCGCTCATCTTCGAACTTCAGATATTGCGAAGCGGACCAGTCTTTCATCGCTGAACTCCAGAGGCGTCGGCAAAAACAAAAACGCCCCGCTGTGGGCGGGGCGTTTCAAGGATTTTAGCGCGTCAGGCGCTTGTGGCTCATCCGGTGCGGGTTGGCCGCATCGGCGCCAAGGCGACGGATCTTGTCCTTCTCATACTCTTCAAAGTTGCCTTCGAACCACTCGACATGCGCGTCGCCTTCATAGGCGAGCATGTGCGTAGCCATGCGGTCGAGGAACATACGATCGTGCGAGATGATGACGGCGCAGCCGGCATAGGCCTCGAGTGCGTCTTCGAGCGCGCCCAGCGTTTCGGTGTCGAGATCGTTGGTCGGCTCGTCGAGCAGCAGAACGTTGCCGCCGTTCTTCAGCATCTTGGCGAGGTGGACGCGGTTGCGCTGACCACCCGACAGGTTGCCGACCTTCTGCTGCTGGTCGCCGCCGCGGAAGTTGAACGACGAGCAATAGGCGCGGCTGTTCACTTCGTGCTTGCCGAGCTTGATGACTTCAGCACCGCCGGAAATCTCTTCCCAGACCGTCTTGGTCGGATCGAGGGCATCGCGGCTCTGGTCGACATAACCGAGCTTGACCGTCTCGCCGACGCGGATGGTGCCGCTATCGGGCGTCTCCTGGCCGGTGATCATCCTGAACAAAGTGGTCTTGCCCGCGCCGTTGGGACCGATGACGCCGACGATGCCGCCGGGCGGCAGCTTGAAGTTCAGGTTCTCGATCAAAAGCTCGTCGCCGTAGCCCTTGTTCACGCTATCGACCTCGATCACCACGTTGCCGAGGCGTTCGCCGGCCGGGATGACGATCTGCGTGTCGGTCGGGCGGCGCTGATCCGCCTTCTCCACCAGTTCCTCATAGGCCTTGATACGCGCCTTGGACTTGGTCTGGCGAGCCTTCGGCGAAGACGCGATCCACTCGCGTTCGCGCCAGATCGCCTTCTGGCGCGAATCGTCTTCGCGGCCTTCCTGGATCAGGCGCTTGGCCTTGGCGTCGAGATACTTAGTGTAGTTGCCTTCGTAGGGAATGCCACGGCCGCGATCGAGTTCGAGGATCCAGCCGGTGACGTTGTCGAGGAAGTAGCGATCGTGGGTGATGATCAGCACCGAGCCCGGATAGTCGCGCAGGTGCTTTTCCAGCCACGCCGTGGTCTCGGCGTCCAGATGGTTGGTCGGTTCGTCGAGCAGCAGAAGGTCAGGCTGTTCGAGCAGCAGGCGGCACAGCGCGATGCGGCGGCGTTCGCCACCCGACAGCTGGGTCACTTCGGAATCGGCGGGCGGGCACTGCAGCGCGTCCATCGCCATTTCGACCTGCTGTTCCAGGTCCCACAGGTTGAGACGATCCATCTCGTCCTGCAGCTTGGCGCCCTCGTCGGCGGTCTCGTCCGAGTAGTTCATCATCAGCTCGTTGTAGCGCTCGATGATGGCGGTCTTCTTGGAAACGCCGTCCATGACGTTTTCGAACACGGTCTTGGCCGGGTCGAGATGCGGTTCCTGCGCGAGGTAACCGACGGTCGCACCCTCGGCCAGCCAGGCTTCGCCCGACCATTCCTTGTCGAGGCCGGCCATGATCTTGAGCACGGTCGACTTGCCGGCGCCGTTCGGGCCCAGGATGCCGATCTTGGCGTCGGGGTAGAACGACAGGTTGAGATTATCCAGCACCTTCTTGGTGCCGTAGGACTTGGTCAGTCCCGACATGTGATAGATGAACTGGCGTGCCACGCGCGCGTATCCTGCTTCTCAAGTGATAGGAGTTGGGCGCTATGTAGGCGATCCCGCCCCAAACGGCAAATGCTTTCGGGGAGCGGTCGCGGCGCGCGGGCGGATGCGAGCCAAAGAACCGCAAGCGCCCCAATCTGGACATTGCATCTGGCGCCTGAATTACCCCACACCACTGCAAAGCAAAATTTAACCATATTTGTCCATCCTTTGGGGATGTTGATCGAGATGGGGACAATCCGGACATCACGCAGCTACGGTCGCTCACCGACCTGATCACCGTTGCGGGGTAACTGGCTTGCTACGCGTTTTATGAGTAAGAACGTTCGCGCGCAGTCCTTGCGCCGCTTGTTGCGCCCACTGCTGATTGCCTCCTTCGGCACGGCCCTTGCCGGCGTGGGTGTATGGTCGATGGCCGGCATGGTCGCGACCAGCAATTCTCGCGCCTTCGCTTCAACCACCTTTTTGCCCAGCCCGCAGCTTGCCTTGGCCGACAAGAAGCAGGCGCGGGCGCCTATCGCCTTTGTCAGCACCAGCAAGTCGCCGAGGCTGATCACGGCTACGGCGCACGCCGCTGTAACGGCAAGCTTGGCGGCCACCACAGGCAAATCCGCCCGCCACCTCATAGTCGCTACCGCCGGCGCGAGCGGCAAATCTGCACGCTTCGACGCCGTCGTTAAAAAAGCCAGCCTGACGCCCCCGAAACTCGCCAGCCTGTTCGGCTACTCCAGTTCCGCCCAGCCGAAGCTTGCCACCGCAACGGCCGAAGTACCCGCGTCAGAACGGTTTGCCTCGACCGACCAGCATCCCACCGTGCTTGCCTATGCCGACCCCTCCCCGAGCGGAGCCGCCGACACCGCGCTGTCTACCTTGCTGGCGACGCCGCCAGAGGAAGACCTCGCGGCGCAGGAGCAAAACCCCGATACCAACGACGCTGCCATGCCGGATTATGCGGACACGCCTTCCGACGGCCCCATGCCCCAGCTGCGTCCGCGTGGAGCGGAAACGGCGAAAACCAACACCCAACCGGTCGAAGAGCCGGCAGCACCGGCTGCCAATGAACCCAAGAAGGCCGACCAGCGCGAGGCACCCAAGCAAACACTCGCTTATGCCAGGCCGAATGTTCCGCCGGAACCGAAAGCCAGCGGCAGCCTCGGCCAGTCGCTGCGCAATCTGTTCGGCGGTGGATCAAGGGCGGGAGGCGGTGTCGCCGTCTACGATATCAGCGCCGCCAAGGTCTACATGCCCGACGGCAGCGTGCTCGAGGCCCATTCGGGCGTCGGCAACATGGCCGACGACCCGCGCTACGTGAACGTCAAGATGAACGGGCCGACCCCGCCCCACACCTATAACCTGAAGATGCGCGAAAGCCGCTTCCACGGCGTCGAGGCGATCCGCATGCTCCCCGTCGACGGCAAGAACAAGTACGGCCGCGACGGCTTCCTCACCCACAGCTACTTGCTGCGCGGCAGACAGGCGGAATCCCATGGCTGCGTCGCCTTCAAGGACTACCAGCGCTTCCTCACCGCCTTCAAGCAGGGCAAGGTCAGGCAGATCGTGGTGGTGCCAAGCGGCGGACGATCGAACATTCGCCTCGCCTCCAACGGCAGCAGCACCTGACAGGGCCACAGCCCAGCTATGCTCCACTGATCGGGAGGCCAAGATGTCGGGACTTTACATCAATCAACTCGAGCGCCTGAAGACGGCCAAGGCAAACGAGTTGCTGCAGGCAGATCGGTTGGAGGATGCGAAGGCCACAAATGTCGCGGCTCCCCCTGAGCCCGTCGATGGACCTATTGAAATCAAGCTGGACAGTTCCGGCGTGCCCAAGGTCAGGATCAAGGCGTCCAGATCTTAGAAATTCTATTACCCACTCGGACCACAGGCAGGCTCGATCGTAGCCGCCACGCTTCGATGCATGCCGCAATAGTGGCGACCGATTGACTAGCCGGCATGACTTGGAGATGTTTCCATTTCTGACGTCTTACGGCCTGTGGCAAGGTCTGCGCGATTGTCCGGATCCGGCTGCCAGGTTTCTGCACTTTTGTAGCGTTTCCATACCAACAGCGACGGGGGATCGACTGATGAAAGCCTTGTCACGCCATTCGCGTGTCCTGGCAATTTGTGGGGCGTTGCTGCTATCGAGCGCTGCTAGCTCCATGGCGCAATCGGTGCTGAGCAAGGCTGAACGCACCAGCGAAAGCATGGAACCGGCACTCCAGCATTCCGATCAGGCTGCGGCAGCACAGGCCAAGCTCGATGCGCTACAAGCCAAGACCGGCAAACGCCCGAACATCGTCTGGCTGGTCATCGACGACATGGGCTATGGCGATCCAGGGGCGTATGGCGGTGGCGCTGCCATCGGAGCGGCGACGCCCAACATGGACAGGCTGGCGCAGGAAGGTCTCAAGCTGACTGCGACCTACGCCCAGCCCACCTGTACGCCGACGCGCTCCGCCATTCTGACCGGCCGTTTGCCGGTGCGAACCGGCCTCACCCGCCCGATCCTCGCCGGCGACACGATCACCAAGAACCCGTGGGCTGACGAAACGTCGTTACCGAAGCTACTTGGCGAGGCCGGCTACACGACTGTCTTGTCAGGCAAATGGCACGTTGGCGCTGCCGAGGGCATGCGGCCACATGAGATCGGCTTCGACGAATTCTACGGATTCTACGAGGCGGAGAAGGAAATCAGCCAGAGCGTCGACAAGCGCCGTTATCCTGACCTCGTACTCAATCCCGAGCGTCTCGAAATGCTGCGCAGGACCGGTTCAAGCGACTCCCTGGTGCACGGACTCAAGGGCGGCGAAACAACCGACGTCGTCAAGATCGACAGCATCGAGACGATGGCGGAAGGCGACCGGATGACGAAGGAGTTCAGCGTCGCCAAGATCAAGGAACTTGCCGCCGGCAAAGCTCCCTTCTTCCTGGAGCACGCCTTCATGAAGGTGCACGCGGATAATTTCGCCAGCAAGGCATTCGAGGGCAAAAGCGCCAGCAAATATCCCTACAAGGACGATGTCGTCGAGGTCGACGCCTATATCGGCGAAATCGTCAAGACGCTCGACGAAGCAGGTGTGCTCGATAACACCTTCATCTTCGTCACCTCCGACAACGGGCCGCAATTGGATAGCTGGCCTGATGCAGGATACACGCCATTCCGCGGCGCCAAAGCGTCCGCGTGGGAAGGTGGCGTGCGCGTTCCCGGCATCGCCTATTGGAAGGGCATGATCGCACCGGGTCGCCAGAGCGATGATCTCTTCGACCTGATGGACCTGTTCAACACGTCGCTTCACCTCGCCGGCATCCAAGCCAAGATCCCGACCGACCGCTACATCGACGGTATCGACCAGACTTCGTTCCTGCTCGCCGACGATGGCCGCTCCAACCGCGAGAAGGTCTTCATCTGGAGCGAACAGAACCTGATGGCCATGCGCATGTATGAATACAAGATCCATGTGAAGGTGGTCGAGGAACATGCGCAGTGGCTGAACATCGACATGACCACCATCAGCGACGTCGGCCTCGCGCCTTGGCTGTTCAACCTCTACATCGACCCCAAGGAGCAGTATCCCGTCGGGCACCGCATGAATGCCTTCCTGGCCTCGATGGCGGCCGAGATGAAGGGGCATGCCGCGACCTTCAAGAAATACCCGCCAAAAAACATCGGACTGGGCCAGTAGCGCGGAACACCTCACGAACCGAACTCTTGGCCTGCTGGCGCCCCCTAAGCCTGCAGCGCCTCAACCCCACGGGCGGTGGACATCGGCACCCGGCTATTTCATAGCTACGCCATGCTCACCGAAACGAAGGTCCTGAGAATCTCCATCGCCGTGACATTCGTCGTCGCGCTTTTCGGCATTGTCTTCGGCATTTTAAGCGGTTCGTTCTCGATCGCTTTCGACGGGGCCTACTCGCTTGCCGATGCGACCATGACGATCCTGGCGCTGATCGTCGCACGCCTCATCACCAGCAATGCCACCCACAACCGCCGGCTGCACAAGCGTTTTTCGCTCGGCTTCTGGCACCTGGAGCCCATCGTCTTGGGCATGAACGGCATCGTCTTGATGAGCGTGTCGATCTACGCCCTGATC
>NZ_JBFUIP010000022.1:0-48649 GCF_056401815.1 Aminobacter sp. P4_D5
TATAATAATGCAGCGGAATGTCACGGGTCTTGAGCAGCGCTATCTGGCGATTGACTGGCAGCGGCGGCGTGTAGGCCGGCGGCACATGCATCTCCAGAAAGGTGACCGTGACTTCAATATTTTCGCAGCGGTCGACGGCCATGCTCATGCTTTCCCCGTCACCACCGGGGTGTCGGACATGCCGCCCCATTCTGTCCATGAACCGTCATAGAGCCTGTTGTCGCCATGGCCCAGCGACTGCAGGGCAAGTGTGATGATCGCAGCGGTCACGCCTGAGCCGCAGGAAGTGACGACAGGCTTGGACAGGTCGAGCCCCGCCGCCTCGAGCGTTGCCTTCAGACGATCAAGCGGCAACAACTCGCCGTTCTCAGACAGCGTGCCGGAAGGCACGTTGCGTGCGCCAGGCATGTGGCCCGAACGCAAGCCGGCGCGCGGTTCCGGATCGGTGCCCTCGAAACGCCCGGCGGAACGCGCGTCGGCGACCTGGGCGCTGCCGGTATCAACCACCTTCCGCATCTCGGCAAGCGAAACGACCTTCGATGCATCGTAGTCGACATGGAAAAAGCCCGGAGCAGTCTTGGTCGGCTCGGCCGTCACCGGCCGCCCAGCCGCCTTCCAGCGATCGAAGCCGCCATCCAGAATGTAGACTTGGAACACGCCCATGATGCGGAACATCCACCACACCCGCGGCGCTGCCATGAACCCCGGCCCGTCATAGATGACGATGGTGTCGTCAGCCGAAATCCCCATCGAACCGGCAAAGCGCGCGAACAGCGAAGGCGAAGGCAAGGTGTGAGGCAAGGCCGAATCCGGGTCGACGACCAGATCCTGGTCGAAGAACACCGCACCGGGAATGTGAGCCGCATCATACTCCGCGCGCGCGTCGCGCTTGAGTGCGGGCATGTACCAGGATGCGTCGACGATCGACAGTCCGGGCGTGCCCAGCCGCTTTTCCAACCAGTCCGCATCAATGACGAAGGCGCTTTTTTCGCTCATGGCAACTTCTCCGGTTCAGTTGGCGGGCATCGCGCCGAAGCGGATGCGGAAGCGGCGGTTTTCGCGCCCCTTCTTTTCGATCTTGCCGATGTGGATCTCGCCGATTTCAGCCGTGCCGGCGACATGGGTTCCGCCGCAGGGCTGGCTGTCGATCGAACCATTATCGCCGATGCAGACCAGTCTGATTTTTCCCGTGCCCGAGGGCGGACGGACGTTCTTGGACTTCACCAGTGTCGGATTGGCAGCAAGCTCGTCATCGGAGATCCACCGCGTGTAAATCGGATGGTTGGCACGGACGAGCGCCATCAACTGCGCCGTCACATCTTCCTTGGTGACGCCGGCATCAGGGAGATCGAAGTCGACACGCGAATCGTCCTCGCTGACCGCAGCCCCGGTGATCGGATATGGGCAAACGACAGTCAGCAGATGGCAAGCGGCATGCATCCGCATCAAAAGATGCCGGCGCGGCCAGTCGATTGCAAGCTTCAGGCGTTCGCCGATCTCAGGCATCGCCTGATCCAGCGCCGGCACGTGGATGATCTCGTCCTTGCTCTCGCCGGTGATGGTCGCAGAAACGGCAATCCGGCTGCCGTCATCGCGAATCAAGGCGCCGGTATCGCCGGGCTGCCCGCCCGAGGTCGCATAAAAGATGGTGCGGTCGAAGATGATGCCGCCGCGGTCGTTGATGCCGACCACATTGGCCTCGGTCTCGCGCAGATAGGCATCTTCGCGAAAAACCGCCTCGGTGGAAAACGCCATCACGCCACCCGCTCGAACGGAACCGAAATCCTGGGCTCGCGCTCCATCCAGTCGGGCACAGGCAGGCTCTTGCCGCGCAGGAATTCCGGATTGAACAGCTTGGACTGGTAACGCGTGCCGAAATCGGCGAGCACGGTGACGATGGTGTGGCCGGGGCCGAGCTGGCGGGCGAGCCTGATCGCCCCGGCAATGTTGATGCCGGTGGAGCCACCGACGCAGATGCCCTCCTCCTGGATCAAGCCAAAGACGATCGGCAGTGCCTCCTCGTCAGGGATCTGAAACGAGAAATCGGGCGTAAAGCCCTCCAGATTGGCGGTGATGCGGCCCTGGCCGATGCCTTCAGTGATCGAGCTGCCTTCGGCCTTGAGCTCACCTGTCGTGTAGAAGCTGTAGAGTGCAGCACCCAACGGATCGGCGAGCGCGATCTTGACGGTGCCACTCTTCGCCTTCAGCCCCATCGCCACGCCAGCCAGGGTTCCGCCAGTACCGACCGCTGAGACAAAGCCATCGACCTTGCCGCAGGTCTGCTGCCAGATTTCTTCCGCTGTCGTGCGCATATGGCCGTCGCGGTTGGCGACGTTGTCGAACTGATTAGCCCAGATGGCCCCGTTCGGTTCGGACTTGGCCAGTTGCTCGGCCAGGCGGCCGGAAACCTTCACATAGTTGTTCGGGTTCTTGTAGGGAACCGCTGGAACCTCGATTAGCTCGGCGCCGAGCAGTCGAAGCGCGTCCTTCTTTTCCTGGCTCTGGGTATCGGGAATGACAATCACCGTACGATAGCCGAGCGCCTTGGCGACAACGGTCAGGCCGATGCCGGTATTGCCGGCCGTGCCTTCGACGATGACGCCGCCGGGCCGGAGCAGGCCGCGCTTTTCGGCATCGCGGATGATGAACAGGCCGGCTCGGTCCTTGACCGACTGGCCGGGATTCATGAACTCGGCCTTGCCAAGTATCTCGCAGCCGGTTTCTTCCGAGGCCCGCTTGAGCCGGATGAGAGGCGTATTGCCGATGGCATCGATCACCGAGCGCATGAAGATTCCTTCCTAATTCGACTGTGAACCCTAGAAATGTGAGGCGGTGCTTTCAAGGGATGAAATTGTCTGGACCACTCGCATCCGGGCGTCAACGAGCACATGCCCCTATGCTGCGGTCCCAAAACAGCCTTTCCATGTGAATGGGGCCTCGCTAGAGCTTCATAAGCTGCACTGCCGAGGGATTCAAAGTGAGCACATATCGGGCCAATCCAGAAGATGGGGTCGCATGGATTACCGGCGGCAGCACCGGTATTGGCCGCAGCGTTGCCCGCATGCTGGCCAGCAATGGCTACACCGTCGCCGTCACCGTCCGGCCCAGTGATCCGATCGACTCGCTGATCGACGAAACCAAGGGCATGAAGGGTCGTGTACTTTCGTTCCCTTCCGACGTCACCGACGAAGCCGGCATGGCCGCTGTAGTCGCCGCCATCGAGGCGCAGGCTGGCCCCATCGTGCTCGCCATCTTCRATGCCGGGACCTACTTACCCGCGACCGGTGACAACCTGCGCATCGCAGCCTTCCGCCAGAGTTTTGAAGTCAACGTCTTCGGCGTCATCAACGGGCTGGTGCCCGTCATCGAACGCATGCGCAATCGCGGACGTGGCCATGTCGTGTTCATGGGTTCGATCAGCAGCTATTTCGGTTGGCCAACGACGRCTGCCTATGGCGCGACCAAGGCTGCGGTCAACATCATGGCCGAAGCGCTGAAGTTCGACTTCGACAAGATGAACATCCGAACGCAGGTGATGAACCCCGGCTTCATCGACACGCCGCTGACGGAAACAGCACCCTTCTCGATGCCGGCGATGATGCCGGTCGAGGCTGCGGCAGCGCGAATCTGCAAAGCAATACGCAAAAGCGGTTTTGAGGTCACCTTCCCCCGCCGCCTCACCTGGGGCATGAAATTGCTGTTTTTGCTGCCACGGCCTCTGCGGGAAAAGGCGCTACGCATCGCCACGCGGTGGAAGGCCGAACCTTTGGTATACCTCAAGCGTTCGAGCTTCGACTGACGCTCAGTCTTCGCCACGGCTTAGGGTTTGGCGGCGCGGGCACGGAGATAGAAGACGATCGCGCCCCTGCATCCGCACATAACGAAAGGGCGGCCGAAGCATTGCTCCGACCGCCCTGACTTATCCAGTCATGTCAGCAAATGGACCAAGCCGGCCCGATCTGCTGCACCGGTTACGCTGCGCGCGTGTTCGGCTTGCGTGCGCCAAAGCGGCGCTTGCCGCCCTTGGGGGCCGCGCCATTCGGACGATCGCCCTTGGGCTTGCCGCCATTATTGCCACGTGGGCGCTGACCGCTGGGCCGGCGTTCCTCGCGGTCACCACGGTCGTTGGCCGGCACAAAGTTGCGCTCACCGGCCGGACGAGCCGGATCGGGCTCGCCAAGATGGTCGGCATCGATGGTCAGCTTCATGCGGATGATGCGCTCGACCTGCCTCAACTTGGAGTTTTCCGAGGGATCGACAAGCGTGACCGCAACGCCGTTGGCGCCGTTACGGCCGGTACGACCGATGCGATGGACATAGCTTTCGGCTTCGTCAGGCAGGTCGAAGTTCACGACGTGGCTGATGCCAGGCACGTCGATACCGCGTGCCGCGATGTCGGTTGCGACCAGAATGCGGACCTTACCGGCGCGGAAGCCGTTGAGTGCGGCCTGACGCGCGTTCTGCGACTTGTTGCCGTGAATGACGGCGGCGACAAAGCCGTCGCGATCCAGATCCTTCACGACACGGTCGGCACCATGCTTGGTGCGGGCAAAGACCAGGACCGAGGTCATGGATTCATCACCCAGCATCTTGGCCAGGATCTGACGCTTCTGCTTGGTGCGGGCCAGAATGATGCTCTGGCGGATTTCAGCCGCGGTCGTGCCCTGCGGCGCAACCTCGACACGAATCGGATCCTTGAGCAGGCCTTGCGCCAGCTCGGCGATCTCGGCGGGCATGGTTGCCGAAAACAGAGCGGTCTGACGGTTACGCGCAGTCGCCTTGGCGATACGCTTGACGTCGTTGATGAAGCCCATGTCGAGCATGCGGTCGGCCTCGTCGAGGACCAGCCACTGGGTATCGGCCAGCACAAGGTCGCCCTCACGGACGAGGTCGGTCAGGCGGCCGGGCGTGGCGATCAAAATGTCGACGCCTGGAGCGATCTTCTTGACCTGCGAGAAGCGCGACACGCCGCCGAGGACCAGGGCTGTCGAGATATGCGCGCCCTTGGCCAGAATCTTGATGGTGTCTTCGATCTGCACGGCGAGTTCACGCGTCGGTGCAAGGATCAGTGCGCGCGCCGTCTTGGGTCGGCGCTTGGTGCCAAGCGCAACTATCTTGGACAGAATCGGCAGCGAAAACGCAGCGGTCTTGCCCGAACCGGTCTGGGCGATGCCGAGAATGTCGCGACCAGCCAGCTGAGCCGGAATGGATTCGACCTGGATCGGCTTGGGCTCGGTGAAGCCCGCAAGCTGGGTAGCCTTGAGCAGAGCGCCGGTAATGCCGAGTTTGGCGAAGCCGTTCAGCTCCGCATTGATTTCATTCGTCAATATCTTCTTCTTTCGTGTGGCTTTCCGCCACAAACAACAATGGCGGCAGGGCGCAACCTGCCGGCCTCAATCTCTCGTGAAACGACAAGGCGGCGGACGACCGTCCGCTCGGCTGCGCTGTCGTGCCCGCTGGCCTCATGCCGCGGGTCTATTTCGCCGCCTTCCGTTGCCGGAAAGGGTGAAAACAGACGCAACCAGTCTCTCTTAGGAGAAAGCCGTAAGCCCGGCTCAAGCGCCTATGACGCCGCATATGGATGATTTGGCCACAAATAGCAAGCCCACCATGCTGCAACGCAACATGACAAATCGAACATTCGGACATCGATCTGCGTCAGACGGTGCCGACAACCTCGTTGAAAGTGTCCAGATCGACATAGAATATCCTGGTGATCGCAATGATCAGCTCGTCCCCCCAATAGCCGTGCGATTTCAATATGCTGACTGCGGTGAGTATGTCGACCGGTTCGGTCAGACGCCTCTTCATGCTTTCCTCGACAAACTGTTCCATCAGGCTGTCCCTTCGTCCGATTGCCCATACGCAATGAACACAGACCAGAACGTCCAATCAGAAGTATGGATCGCAGCTTGCGCGGAACTTGCCGGCGCGGCCGGCGATTCCATTCTTCGATCGGGGAGACACGGGAAAAGCGGCCGACTCACAAGGCCGCAGCAATGTTAGCACGGGCGCAGGACCGCGCTAGCGCTGAGAGGTATCCGGCCCGGCCGCCGCCGAAGGCCCGGTTGCGACATCGAGTGCAAGCCGCACCATTTCGGAAAATAATGCCTGCCGCTCGGCCGGATCAGTCTCCTCACCAGTCACCAGACTGTCGACCACGGTGCAGATCGATAGTGCCTTTGCACGAAAGCGGGCGGCAACAGTGTAAAGCGCGTTGGTCTCCATATCGACCGCCAGTGCGCCATGGGCTCGCACCCCGGCAAATCGCCCAAGCACGTCAGGATGGTAAAACACGTCGCTCGATGCCGTTTGGCCGACATGATGATCGAGGGCCAATTCTGCTGCCCGCGCCGCCGCGCGGCGCAGCAACTCGAAATCAGCGCTCGGCGCGTAATCATAAACGCCGAAGAACTGGCGATTGATGGCGCTGTCGCTGCTCGAGGATTGCGAGATGACCAGGCTGCGCAACTTGACGTGCTCGGCCAGGCCGCCGCAGGTGCCGACGCGGATCAGCGTCTTCACGCCGTAGGTCTCAAGCAATTCATGTGCATAGATGGCAAGCGAGGGCGCACCTATTCCGGTCGTCTGCACGCTTACCGGCATACCGCGGAATCTGCCTGTGTAGCCAAGTGCACCGCGCAGCCGGTTTACGCATCTGACGTCTTCAAGGAAAGTCGCGGCAATCCATTCCGCACGCTGAGGATCGCCAGGCAACAGAACGGCCTCGGCGTAGTCGCCTCGTTTTGCTTCGTTGTGCGGCGTTGTCTGCATATGTCCACCCCGACGACGCGCTTACCGGCATGATGGCACCATAAATGCCTGCGGGGAAGCGGTTCAAAAGGTCGGGCAGACCTGAACACAGCGTAGCTGTGCTGCCTTTAGCTTTCAAGCACCTCTTTGACGACCGTTGCCAGCTGCTTGAGCGAGAACGGCTTGGGCAGGAAACCGAACTGCGCGTCAGCGGGTAGGTTCCTGGCAAAGGCATCTTCGGCATAACCGGAAACGAAGACGAACTTGATATCCGGCTGGCGCTTGCGCAGCTCACCGAGCAACGTCGGCCCATCCATCTCGGGCATCACCACATCCGAAACGACAATGTCGATCTGGCCTTGGAGCTCATCGAATATCTCGAGCGCCTCCACGCCAGACGATGCTTCGTGAACGGTGTAGCCACGCGAGGTAAGCGCCCTCACGCCGCCCATGCGCACGGCATCCTCGTCTTCAACCAAAAGAACGGTCGCCGAACCGGAAAGATCCTTGGCGACATTGCTCGGTGCGGCCTCCGATTTGGCAAGTGCTGCTGCCTCGGCACCAGCTTTGGCTTCCTCCACCGACTGTGGCTTCACGACATGCCGCGGCAGGAAGATGCGGAATACGGTGCCCTTGCCGACTTCGGAGTCACAATAAATGAACCCGCCGGTCTGCTTGATGATGCCGTAGACCATCGACAGGCCAAGGCCGGTGCCTTTGCCGACTTCCTTGGTGGTAAAGAATGGTTCGAATATCTTCTTCAACACCTCGGGCGCGATGCCGCTACCGGTATCCTCGACCTCTATCACCACATAGTCGGCTGCCACCAGCTCGCGATAACCATAAGCCTTGGACTCTTCGGCCGGCACGTTCTTGGTGCGTACCACCAGGTCACCGCCTGCTGGCATCGCATCGCGCGCGTTGACCGCGAGATTGACCACCACCTGTTCGAGCTGGCCTATATCGGCACGTACAGGCCACAGGTCGCGGCCATGGTCCACCTTGAGCTTGATGCCGTTGCCGACAAGGCGCGCTACAAGAGTGCGCAGATCGGCGAGAACGTCGGTGAGGTTGAGCACTTCCGGACGCAGCGTCTGCTTGCGCGAGAATGCCAGAAGCTGCCTGACCAGCGATGCGGCGCGGTTGGCGTTCTGCTTGATGTTCATGATGTCGGGGAACGACGGGTCCGACGGGCGGTGATTGGTCAGCAAAAGGTCCGATGCCATGATGATGGCGGTCAGCACATTGTTGAAGTCGTGGGCGATGCCACCTGCAAGCTGCCCCACGGCCTGCATCTTCTGGCTCTGGGCCATCTGGTTTTCGAGCGCCTTCTGCTCGGTCGTCTCGACGGCATAAACGATCGCGGCCTCTTCGGCACCCTCAGCATCAGAACCGTCAGCCACCGCGTTGACGTAGAAGCGCATATGGCGCTCCTCATTGTCCGGCATCACCGTGTCGATGGGGGCAATATCGGCCTGGCGCTGATGCGCCCTTTGGAGGGCCGCAGCAAAAGCGGCTCGGTCGCGGTCGTGGATGACCGTGTCGAGACGCACCTTCCGATCCACGGCATCGCGGTCGACCACCGACGAGAACAGCGACAGGAACGGCGCATTGGTGCGCAGGATGCGCCCGTTGTGATCGACACCGGCAATCGCCATCGGCGTGGAATTGAAAAAACGGGTGAAGCGCACTTCCGAAGCGCGCAGCTGCGCCGACGAATCCTCGCCCTGGGTGCGGTTGAGCACGATCGTCCGCGTCGGGCCGTTGATGCCTTCACGACTGGCCGAGACGCGATGCATGAAGCGCACCGGCAATGCCTCGCCGTTGATCGTTGCAAGATCGAGGTCGATCACCGCATTGCGCGTCGTACCCGGATCGGCCTTGACCGAACGGACAAGCGCCATGCCGTCGCCGGCGACGACCTCGTCGAGGCTGATGGCTCCAGGCGTAAAACTTGCAAGGTCGATGCCGAGCCACTCGGCCAGGGTCGCGTTGACGTAGGTAATGCGGCCATCCTGGTCAGCCGAGAAGAATCCAGCCGGGGCGTGGTCGAGATGGTCGATGGCCTGCTGCAGGTCGAGGAAGAACCGCTCCTGCTCCGCTCTCTCAGGCGAAATATCGGCTAGCTGCCAAGCGTTTAGAGGCTGGCGCTGGCCTGGCACATTGAACGCGCGTGCCCGCACCCGGTACCAGCGTGCGCCGGGCGCAGCGCCTGGTCGAACGGATTGCGCGAGGCGGAATTCGCCGTCGCCCGGCTGGCCGTCACGCAAACCCGACGCCAGCTGCGAAATGGTCGCCGACGCCTCGGTCACGTCCGAGAGCAACCCTTCGACAGTCTTCAGGTCCGACGCCGTGGTCGCGCCTGTCATGTCGGCATATGCGCGGTTGGCATAAACGACACGGCCCTTGGCATCGGTTACGACAAGGCCCTGCGACATGGAATCGACAAAGGCCTTGGAAAGGCCATCTGAAGGCGAGCGCGGGGAAATCTGGACGAAGCCGATCGCGGTCGCAAAAAGGTAGCCAACGCCGATCATGGCGAGCACGCCAAGCATACCCATCAGAAATGGATCGCCCAGGCGCTCGCGAAAGATTCCAAAAACGATGGCAGCGCCGGTCAGAACGACGATGAAGATGATCAGCCGGGTGATGGCATCGGGGCGCGCCGCCTGATCCACGATCGGAACCGGATAGAAATCGTTGCGCGTTTCTTTGGCCATGCCCCTGCGAGTCTCTCCGGCTCCCTCATAAGGAAGCGGTTGAATCACATTCTCCTTACCGGGAAAAGGCCCAGACACAAAAAGGCGGTGCAAGCTCGGGGCAAGATCATGCGCTTAGCTTCAATCTTGCCTGTAACGCGTGAATGGCAACTTGCCGTGCGCGGCAGCTAAGGGTTAGTGTCGCCCCGGCGCGGCGACGGGGGTAAGACATGTTCGAATGGCTAGATAACGTAGCGGGACCCGGATATGCGGCGGCGGTGCTGTGGACCTTTGCCGCGCTGGTGTTGCTCGTCATCGTGCTTGTCATCGTCAAGCTGATCCGCAGCCTGACCTTCGGCACGTTCGTTGCCGGTGGCAGGAACAGGAAGACCCGCCTCGCCGTCATGGACGCAACCGCCGTCGACAGCCAAAGGCGGCTGGTGCTGGTGCGCCGTGACGACATCGAGCATCTACTGCTGATCGGCGGTCCAACCGACGTCGTAATCGAAACAGACATCCGCATGAGTGCACCGCGCCGCCCTGCATTGACAGGCAGCGAGGGCGGGCAGGACGCGCCCCCGAGACCTCGCCAGCCAGCACCTGTACAACAGGCAGCCCCGCAACCGGCGGCACAAGCACCAACCAGGCCGCAGCAGCAGCAGCCCGCTCTTGCACCAGCGCAGCCGCGCCCTGCTCCGCCCAGGATGCCAGTCGCACCAGCACCCCAAGCCGCGCCGAACCCAGTGCCGCAAGCATATGCCCAGCCAAGCAATTCCGCACCGGTGCGGCAAGCACCTACGCCTGCGGCGGTACCGCCCCGTGACGCCATCGACGATACACTGATGAAGGAACTCGAGGTTTCGCTCGACGACAAACCCCAGACCAAGGCGGTCAAGATCGCCGATCCGTCACTCGACGATGAAATGGCGAAACTGCTCGGCGAGCTTTCGAGCCATAAGCGATAATGCGCCATCGGATAGTACACGCAAAAAAGGCGGCCGAGGCCGCCTTTTTCATTTCTTCGATATTCCGCAATCAGTCGTCTCGATAGACTTTTTCGCGGCGCTCATGACGCTCCTGAGCTTCGATCGACAGCGTGGCGATCGGACGCGCGTCCAGTCGCTTCAGCGAGATCGGTTCGCCAGTCTCCTCGCAATAGCCGTAGGTTCCCTCGTCAATTCTCTGCAGCGCCGAGTCGATCTTGGAGATCAACTTGCGTTGACGGTCGCGCGCTCGAAGTTCGATGGCACGGTCCGTCTCGGATGATGCGCGATCGGCAAGATCCGGGTGGTTGGCATTTTCCTGCTGGAGTATTTCGAGTGTTTCGCGAGCTTCGCGGAAGATGTCGTTCTTCCAGGCAATCAACTTAGCTCTGAAGTAAGACTTCTGCCGTTCGCTCATGAACGGCTCCTCCTCAGAGGGCACATAACCAAGTGTAACGGTATCGTTCATTCGACTCACCCGATAACCCCGTTTCGCCGCCTATATATTCGCGGGTCAACCCTCACACAAGAGCATTCCTGGAAAAGTTGTCRCAGGCCTGCGTGTAGTGATTCGGGCGTGGCAAGAGCGCAACTCTCCTGCACAAGCAACGAGGAACGGCATCGTCCGGTTGCAAGGTGCCTGGCGCTTGGCTACATCCTCAGATGGCTGTTGGCACAGGCTCGTCGGGAGCTTGAGCTTCCCGGGAGCGACATTTGAGCAAGCTCTATCTTCTCAGGCACGCCAAGGCTGGCTGGGCGCTGCCCGGCGTCAGGGATTTCGACCGCCCGCTCGACGCCACCGGCGTCGCGGATGCCGAAGCAACCGGCAGGGCGATGCGCGCCAATGGCTATGTTCCCGAACTGACGCTCTGCTCCAACGCCCGGCGCGCCCGCGAAACCCTGGAAGGTATCGCCGGCCACGCAGATACCGGACGGGTGGTTTTCACCGATGATCTCTACAGTGCGGACGCCGCCGGGTATCTGGAGAAAATCCGGGAAAATGGCCGGCACGGTTCTATCCTCATCATCGGTCACAATCCGATGATGGAGGACCTCGCCATGGCCGTTTCGGGCGACGGCGATGAGGCTGCCATACATACGCTGCAAACAGGTTTTCCGACGTCGGGGCTAGCCGTGGTCCGGTTCGAAGGCGAGCTTTCCGCTGCCGAGCTCGGCCAAGGTTATCTCGAAGCTTTCCTCACGCCAGCTGATCTTTGAAATTGCACGCCATTTCAAATCCCGTCGGCGCGACCTATATCCGACGCGACCTCATGGGGATCGACGATTGGCGTCTCTGACCACTTTCACCGACGAGGCGCGTATTGCCCTCGACACGCTTTCCGGCCGTGCCACGGGTATGTTTGCGCCTTCGCTGCGGCTTGGCGTCACCGGCCTTTCACGGGCTGGCAAGACCGTGTTCATCACGGCCTTCGTGCACAATCTGATCCATGGCGGGCGGTTGCCGCTGTTTGAAGCGCAGAAATCGGGGCGTATTTCGCGCGCCTTCCTCGAAGAGCAGCCCGACGACGCGGTGCCCCGTTTTCAATATGAGGATCATGTCGGAGCGCTCGTCGACCAGCGGATCTGGCCGGACTCGACACGCGCCATATCGGAACTCAGGCTGACGATAGAATTTGAATCGGCTTCAGGCTGGAACCGCATGTTTTCAGCGGGAAAGCTGTCGGTCGACCTCGTCGACTACCCCGGCGAATGGCTGCTCGACCTGCCGCTGCTGGGCAAGAGTTACGACGACTTCTCCAGAGAGGCGTTTGAGCTGGCAGGTTTGCCGGTTCGGGCAGACCTGTCGGAAGGCTGGCGCGAGCTTGCAGCCACGGTGAAGCCCGAAGCGGACGCCGACGAGATGACAGCGCGGCGCCTGTTCGAGAGTTTTGCCGCCTATCTCAAGGCGTGCAAGGATGACGAGCGCGCACTGTCGACGCTGCCGCCAGGACGGTTCCTGATGCCGGGCGACCTAGAAGGCTCGCCGGCGCTGACATTTGCCCCGCTGCCTGGCCTCGCCCAGCGGGCGCGCCCCGGTTCGCTGCACGCGATGATGGAGCGGCGTTACGAGGCCTACAAGACCCATGTGGTAAAGCCGTTCTTCCGCGAGCACATTGCCCGCCTCGACCGGCAAATCGTGCTGATCGATGCAATGCAGGCGCTGAATGCAGGCCCTGGCGCCATCGCCGACCTCGAACGCGCGGTGACGGAAATCCTGGCCTGCTTCCGTCCCGGTCGCGGCAACCTGTTCACCGACCTGTTTTCGCGCCGCATCGACCGCATTCTGGTCGCTGCGACCAAGGCAGATCATCTGCACCATGAAAGCCACGACAAGCTGCAGGCGATCGTGCGGCGGCTGACCGATCGCGCCGTTGCACGCGCCAATCTCTCAGGCGCCGAAGTCGACGTTCTTGCGCTGGCCGCAGTCCGCGCCACCCGCGAGGGCACGGTCAAACAAGGTCGAGAGACACTGCCCGTCATCATCGGCACGCCGATCGAAGGCGAGACCATCGGCGAGGACCGTTTTGACGGCAATACCGAAACCGCCATATTTCCCGGTGACTTACCCGAAAAAGCCGATGTCGTGTTCCAGGATTTTGGCACCAATCACCGCCAGGACGCGAACGACCCGACGATCCGCTTCGTGCGCTTCCGCCCACCCCGGCTCGAGCGCACGGCCGAAGGCATGACACTGTCGCTGCCGCATATCCGGCTTGACCGCGCCCTGCAGTTCCTCATCGGAGATCACCTCGCATGAGCGCTCCCCGAAAGCCTGCGGCGTTCCGCATCGAACCGGAAATTGCCCTGCAAGACGTGGCCGCGAGCAAGAAAACGCAAGTGTCCCAGCCTGCCGAGCGCAAGCCGCGCGCGCTCGCCGCCGAGGCTGCGATTGTCACACCGGCCGAATTCGATGTGTTTGACGAGCCCAGCATCGCTGCCGCCGAACCGCCGCCGGCAACTGCGCCCAAGCGCAAGTCCCGCCTCGGCGCAATCTTTCTTGCCGCAGCAGGTGTTTTGATTTCGCTCGGTGTCGGGCTTTGGACCGACCGGCTGATCCGTGACCTGTTCACCCGCGCTGATTGGCTCGGTTGGCTCGCCATAGGCGCCGCCGGTATCGCGGCGCTTGCGTTGCTGGTCATTCTTGTTCGCGAGCTTCTCGCCGTCTTCCGCCTCGCTTCAGTCGAGCGGCTGCGCAACCGGGCAACCGATGCCATCGAACGCAATGACCCGGGCTTGGCACGCAATGTCGTCGATGAATTGTCGAATCTTTTGGCGTCGAAACCTGAAACGGCAGCCGGGAGGCGTACGCTTGCGGATCTGCGTAGCGACGTGATCGATGGCGCTGACCTCGTGCGGCTCGCAGAAACCGAGATTCTGACACCGCTCGATGCACAGGCAAAGATCCTGATCCTGGACGCTGCCAAACGCGTGTCGCTGGTGACGGCGGTCAGCCCGCGCGCATTGGTCGACATCGCCTATGTCGTGTTCGAAGCCGGTCGCCTGATACGCCGGCTAGCCGAGCTTTACGGCGGACGCCCTGGCACGCTCGGCTTCTTCCGACTTGCCCGAGCAGCCCTCGCCCACCTCGCCGTCACCGGCTCGATCGCCGTCGGCGACAGTTTCGTCCAGCAATTGGTCGGCCACGGCCTGGCTGCGAAACTTTCGGCAAAGCTCGGCGAAGGCGTGGTCAACGGGATGATGACCGCGCGTATCGGCATAGCCGCGATGGAGACCGCGCGCCCCCTGCCCTTTGCCGCGATGAAGCGTCCCGGCATGGGCGATTTCCTCGCCGCTCTCACCACATTTGCAACCAAGGACAAGGGCAGCGAAAAGGCCAAATAGACGAAGCATTAACCATTCTTGGTCATGGTCTTTTCAACCAATTGTTCCAGTTTCCTGCTGTCGGGTGTGCCCATGAAGCGCTTGTTGTTGTCCGCTGTCCTGCCTGCCATGGCCGTGGCGCTGCCATCCGTCGTGCACGCGGACATGGTCAAGGCACCAGAACGCGACAAGACGTTCTTCAAGTCGGTCCAAGGTGAATGGGTCGGCCCGGGCGAGATCGTCGCAGGCAAATACAAGGGAACGAAATTCACCTGCAATTTCACCGGCTCGACACCGGACGGCAAGGTCGGCATGTCGCTCGACGGCGGATGCCGCGTGGGTGTGTTCACCCAGAAGATGTCGGCAACCATCGAGCAGAAGGGCCGCAGCGGCTATAGCGGCAAATTCCTCGACGGCTCGGAAGGCAAAGGCCTCGATATCGTTTCCGGCAGCGTCGTCGATGGCCGCAAGGTCGTGCTTGCGATCAACAGAAATCAGCTCAACGGTGTGATGCAGGCGCGCGTGCCGGACGAAAATTCGATGCATGTCACCATTTCAGTGCGCGTCGAAAAGCAGCTTGTGCCGGTGATCGGAATGAAGCTGTCGCGTGTCGACGGCACGGCGGTCGGCGCCATCGCCAAGAACTGATTGTTTCCTCYTCCAACGAAAAGGGCGACACCTAAGGTGCCGCCCTTTCTTTTTTGAAGCTGAAGAATCAGCCCTTGATGGCCGTCAGCAAGTCGTCATAGGCCTTGCAGGCATCCGCCGAAGTCGTCGCGCCGGTGAACTTGGATGCAACTTCCGTCACCTTGGCAGACAGATCAGCCGCCTTGGCCGGATCCTTGGTGATGGCTTCCTGAAGCGCGGTTGCCACTTCCTGGCCCTTCTTGGCCATGATCTCGGCGGTGCATTCCGGCGCCTTCGAGCAGGCCGAAAGGCCAAGTGCAGCAACGCCAAGAACGGCAAGCAGAATATTTCTCATGTCAGTCTTTCCTCGTAACCGGCAGGAAATGCCGGCAGCTTTTCGATCCCCGCTGATCGAAACCACGCCCGCCATAGCGGCATGACATGCCAGACGCAATGGCAAGTTGTGCGGCCAAAGACTGACGCGCCGAACGTCGAACCACCGACATTTCGCAGCCCGGCGATTCGATTGGATGGGCGGGCTGTTCGACAGCCTTCGAAGCACCTATCTTGGCCCTTTCCCCAAAGCGGCAGCTGCCGCACGCATAAGGATCGACAAGGCGCATGGCGGCAGAAGCATCGGGTGTCGATCTGGTTCCGGTGGTGGCGTTGCTTGCCGCAGGCGTTGTTGCCGTCCCCCTATTCAAGCGCCTCGGCCTCGGCTCGATCCTTGGCTATCTCAGCGCCGGCGTGATCATCGGTCCTTTCGGCATCGGTGTCTTCTCCGAAGCCGAGACCATCCTGCATGTCGCCGAACTCGGCGTGGTGATGTTCCTGTTCATCATCGGACTTGAAATGCAGCCATCGCGGTTGTGGGGCCTGAGGCGCGAAATCTTCGGGCTTGGCGCCCTCCAAGTCGGCATTTGCGCGCTTTTGCTGACCGCTGTTGGGCTGGCGGGCGGCTTTTCAGTCGCTCAATCCTTCATCGCCGGCGCGGGATTTGTGCTGACTTCAACCGCAATCGTCATGCAGTTGCTCGACGAGCGCGGCGAGATGTCGACTCCCAAGGGCCAGCGCATGGTCTCGATCCTTCTGCTCGAAGATCTTGCCATCGTGCCGCTGCTTGCGCTTGTGGCCTTCCTCGCGCCTGTCGCGGCAAATGATGCCGGCACCGGCTGGGCCGGTAGGCTCACGGAGATCGGCATCGGCATCGCAGCGATCACCGGCTTGGTGATCGCTGGGCGCTATTTGCTCAACCCGCTGTTTCGCATCCTCGCCGAATCGCGCGCTCGCGAAGTCATGACCGCCGCAGCCCTGCTGGTCGTGCTCGGTTCGGCACTTGCCATGCAGTTGAGCGGCCTATCCATGGCGATGGGCGCCTTCCTCGCCGGCGTTCTGCTGTCCGAATCGACCTTCCGTCATCAGCTCGAGGCCGACGTCGAGCCATTCCGCGGAATCCTGCTCGGCATGTTCTTCATTGCCGTTGGCATGTCGCTCGATCTTATGGTGGTCGTCGCGAACTGGCAGCTGATCGCACTCTACGTTGTTGTCTACATGCTGATGAAGGGCCTCGGCATCTACGTCGTTGCCCGCTTCCTCAGATCAGGACACCGCGAGGCGCTGGAGCGCGCGGTGATCATGGCGCAGGGCGGCGAATTCGCCTTTGTGCTTTATTCCTCGGCCCTTGCCGTCGGAATCATCGACGGCGAAGCCAATGCGGTGCTTACCGCCATCATCATCATTTCGATGGTGCTGACCCCGTTGGCGATCATGGTCTTGCGCCGCTTCACGCCCAAGGACGAGCAGTCGCTCGAAGATGTCGACGTGGCCGCCGAACTCAGCGGCACCGTGCTTGTCATCGGCTTCGGTCGTTTTGGCCAGATCGCCAGCCAGCCGCTTTTGTTGCGCGGCGTCGACGTGTCCATCATCGACAACGACGTCGAGATGATCCAGGCGGCCGCCGACTTCGGCTTCAAGATCTATTATGGCGACGGCACCAGACTCGATATCCTGCACGCGGCGGGTGCGGGACGTGCACGGGCCGTGCTGATTTGCGTCGACAAGGAAGATGTCGCTGTCCGCATCGCCGAAAACCTCGCCGCCGAGTTCCCGCTGGTACCTGTACTGGCCCGCGCCTATGACCGCGGCACGGCGATCCAGCTCATTCGCGCCGGCGTCGACTACCAGCTGCGCGAGACCTTCGAGTCGGCCCTCGTCTTTGGCGGCGCCACGCTCGAAAAGCTCGGCGAGGATCCAGACGATGTCGCCGAAGTGATCGAAGAGGTGCGAAACCGCGATGCGGCGCGGCTGGAAATGCAGATCGCAGGTGATATCCAGTCAGGCCGCGACTATCTGCAGGGCAACATTCCCGGTCCGGTGCCAACACCACTGACACCGCCGCGGCGCACCGCCAAGGCGCTCAATGAGGAAGCCGCGAGCATGATCGCCAAGAAGACCGCGCCAAGCGAACAAACGGAGAGAAATTGATATGGTGGACAGGCAGCGCGCAACCGAAGTTGTGGCCTATTGGCGTGAGGCCGGCCCGGAAGGCTGGTTCCGCAAGGACGAGATGTTCGACGCTGGCTTTCGCAGCCGCTTCGGCGACCTTCACATGGCCGCCGCCAAGCGCCAATGTGATGCCTGGGCCGAAGACGCCGAAGGTGCGCTGGCGTTGATGATCCTGCTCGACCAGTTTCCACGCAATTGCTTCCGGGGCAGCGGCCATATGTATGCCACCGATCCCCTTGCCCGCCACTTTGCCCGCAAGGCGATCGCCGATGGCCATGACCTCGCCACCGAAGCGCCGATCCGGGTGTTCTTCTACCTGCCGTTTTCGCATTCCGAGGCCCTGGCCGACCACGACATCCCGCTCGAACGCTCGACAGCCCTTGGCGGCGACTATCTGAAACACGCCATCGGCCATCGCGACATTGTCGCCCGCTTCGGCCGCTTCCCGCACCGCAATTTCATCCTCGGCCGCGAATCAAGCGAACAGGAGCTGGCATTCCTGGAAGCGGGCGGCTTCTCCGGCTGAGCCTTCAAAGCTCCAGGCGCATCAACGGGCGGCCAGGCCTGCGTTCGGCGGTGCGGGCGAAGCCTGCTTTTTCGAATACCCGCGTCGAGCCGACGAACAGGCCGACCGAGCGCGAATCCTTCGACTGGTCCATCGGACACGCTTCAACAATACGAGCGCCCGATTGCCGCGCGAATGCGATGCCGGCATCGACAAGTCGATGCGTCAGCCCCTGGCCACGCGCTGTTTTGCGAATGAAAAAACACGAGATCGCCCAAACTAGCGGGTCGCTGGCATCGCCCGGCTCAAACGGTGCCGAGCCCCTGCCCGCATTGTTGAACTCCGGCACGTCGGCGCGCGGGCCGATCTGCATCCAGCCGCTCGCCTCATTGTCTTCGAATGCTAGCAAACCCGGCGGCGGGCCAGCCTCGATACGCGCCTTGATGTGATCCTTGTTGCTCTCGCGATTGTTTTCTCGGCGTGCTGCCGGCGGCAGCCTGAAATAGGTGCACCAGCAGCCGTAGCAGGCGCCCTGCTTGCCGAACAACTCCTCGAAATGCGGCCACAGATCGGGCGTCAACGGCGAGATGGCAATAGTCATGGTATAGCTCCGTCACACGGCCTTGTCCCGACGGGACAGCTGACATAAAATCTCGGCTGTTCTCTTTATGTTCGCAGTGAAGGCAATGCCTGTCAACGATCCCAGCCACGGTTTCTGCCGCGACTGCCTTGCCCTTCAGCGTGGCGCGGGGCCGCGTTGTCATGCTTGCGGCAGCCCACGCCTGTTGCGCCATCCCGAACTCTACAAGCTGCATCTCGCCCATATCGACTGCGATGCCTTCTACGCGGCCGTGGAAAAACGCGACAACCCTGACCTGAAGGACAAGCCCGTCATCATTGGCGGTGGCAAGCGCGGCGTGGTCTCTACCTGCTGCTACATCGCCCGCATTCATGGCGTGCGCTCGGCCATGCCGATGTTCAAGGCGCTGGAGGCTTGCCCCGAAGCGGTCGTCGTCAGCCCAGACATGGAAAAATATGTCCGCGTCGGGCGCGAGGTGCGTTCGATGATGCAGGCGCTGACGCCGCTGGTCGAGCCTATCTCCATCGATGAGGCCTTCCTCGATCTCAACGGCACCGAGCGGCTGCATGGACTGCCGCCGGCGCTGGTGCTCGCCCGCTTTGCAATTACGGTGGAAAAGGAGATCGGCATCACCGTCTCCGCCGGGCTGTCCTACTGCAAGTTCCTCGCCAAGATCGCCTCGGACTTCCGCAAACCGCGCGGATTTTCTGTCATCGGCGAAGCGGAGGCGGTCGGCTTCCTGGCGCAACAGCCGGTGACGATGATCTGGGGGGTCGGCAAGGCGTTTGCCGCGACGCTCGAAAGCGATGGCATCCGTTCCATCGGCCAATTGCAGCGCATGGATCGCGGCGACCTGATGCGCCGCTACGGCACAATGGGCAGCCGGCTCTTCCATCTGTCGCGCGGCCAGGACGACAGGCAGGTTTCGCCCGACCAAGAGGCCAAGAGCGTTTCTGCCGAAACCACCTTCGACAGCGACCTCGCCTCGTCGGCTGACCTTGTGCCGGTGCTGCGGGCACTGTCGGAAAAAGTCTCGGCCCGGCTGAAGAAAGCGAAAATCGCCGGCCGCACGGTCGTGCTCAAACTCAAGACGCAAGACTTCAAGACAAGGACACGCAACCGCCAGCTTGCCGACCCGACACGGCTTGCCGACCGCATCTTCCAGACCGGCATGCAATTGCTGGAGAAAGAGACCGACGGCACCAAATATCGCCTGCTCGGCATTGGCGTCAGCGACCTGTCGGACGACGAACGCGCCGATCCGCCTGATCTTGTCGACACCCAGTCGCGCAAGCGTGCTCTGGCCGAAGGCGCCATGGACGCCTTGCGCAACAAGTTCGGCAGAACTGCCGTCGAGACAGGCTATACGTTCGGCAAGGGCCGAAACGCCCATCCGCCCGAGCCGCTGGAAGAGTAACCACCGCGACCCGATTTAGCCCTGCTCAGGCTGCCTTCTGCACAGAGCTCACGACGCCCATGTTATCAACGACGCATGTATAGCGTTGGCCCGATGCATTGAGTTCGACCTGGTATCTGGTGGCGTCGAGCGTGGACGAGCCTACCGGCAGTACTTTGCTGCTGTCGACGCCGGCCTGTGTTGCCGTTGCGGTGGCACAAGTCAGTTGCAGGTCCGCCGGCGCGGTCTGCACAGTTGTCCGTGCCATGTTCTGCGGCTCGGGTGCGGTGGAGGAGCAGCCTGCGACCGCAAAGCCGATCAGCAAGCCAGTTCCGGCAAGAAAAGCTGTTCGCATGATATCCCCTCATTCGACGTGCTTATTGTTATTAGATGACGGCGCTTACACCCCCTTGTAGAGCGCAGCCCCCTGCATCAGCACCACGACCTTTGCCCCGACCTGGACCTGCGAGTACAGGTCGACGATGTCGTCATTGTTCATGCGGATACAGCCGGACGAAACGTCGAGTCCGATCGTCCAGGGTTCGGGTGTGCCGTGGATGCGGTAGATGGTGTCCTGATCGCCCTGGTAGAGATAAAGCGCACGCGCACCGAGCGGATTGTCGGGACCGCCGGGCATGCCGCCGGCAAATTTCACGGCGTTCGGATCACGCGCCACCATTTCGGCCGGCGGTGTCCAGGTCGGCCATTCGGCCATGCGCCCGACACGCACGATGCCGGCCCAGCCAAAACCATCGCGGCCAACGCCGATGCCGTAGCGCACGGCCTTGAGCCCAGGCAGCACGAGATAGAGGAAGTGCTGGTTGCCGTCGATGATGATCGTTCCCGGCTTCTCAGCGGTGCGGAAGTCGACGACCTGGCGCCGGAAAGCGTCGGGAACCTGGCCATGGGCGGCGTAGTATTGCCGCGCTTTTTTGCGATCGTAGTTGATCCACTTGTGCGTCTTGGGGTCGAATATCTGCGTCTGATCGGCCAGCGCCAGTGTCGTACCCAGTCCGATAGCCACGGAAAGTGCAACGGCCTGACCCAACTTTCCACCTAGACGCGATATGCCTGTCATTGAGCTTGTCCCCGTTTGCCGCTTGTCCGGCCTACTGCAACCATGCCTTGACGCGATCCTCGTGGGTCGCCACCCATTGCTCCGCAAATTTCGCTGGATCCTGCCGTTCGACTTCGATGGCGTAACTCATCGCGGTCACCTCGTCGGCGGTGAAATCAATATTGTCGAGGAACTTGGCGACCTGCGGCAAGCGTTTGGACAGGGACGTTGCATAAGCGACGCTGAAGCTTGACGGCTTCCAGGCCACGGGCGCGTCTGACTTCGACAGCCACATCGGATCGTCCGCCTGCAATACGATGTTCCATTTCGCTGCATCGAAAGGCGGCTCGCTGAGCTGCTTGAGCTGATGAAGTTCGAACACGTGATGCGGGCTGTAACAGTAGAAAACGATCGGCTTGTCCGTCGCAGCCGCTGCGTCGACAGCCGACATGGCCACCTCCTCGGGCATTTCGAGCAGCGTCATGGTGTCGGCATAGCCATAGCTCTTGGCGTGAATGCGCTCGACATCGGTCGACAGCCAACCACGTGCGCCAATCCACATCTCGCCCTTGCCGTCGCCATCGGTGTCGAAGACCTTGGCCTTGGCGGGATCCTTCAAGTCCGCAACGTCGTGAATGCCAAAGTCGTCATAGGTCTTCTGCGTGACGCAAAGCCCTTGGGTCGCCGCCACGTTGCGCGAGCTGAGATGGACGGTTCCGCGTTCGGTGCTGAATCTCTGGATGAGCTGGTCGAAATTCGGTTGCCACACTTCAGGGTAAACATCGACCGCCCCTGAATCCATGCCCGTGAAGGCGATCATCGTCCCCATCTCCTGGACGTCGACCTTGACCTGAAGGGATTTTTCGAGCGCGGCCTTGATGATGTTTGCGGACGCCTGTCCGGAAGGCCAATTGGGCATCGCCACGACCAGATCGGCAGCCGACGCCTGGAGGGCTCCTGCGAAGATCGCAGCTGTAGTGCAGACACCACGCAATAGGGGCTTCATATCGTCCGCCTGCTTCGTTTCCGCTGACAGGCAGGATTTATTCTTATCAAGGCCAAGTCAAGCCGAGTTCCTCGACAATCGGTAGGCGCGAAAAATCGATGGCTTCAGATAGGCTCCCCTTCGATGACGCTGATGCGCGGACCGGCAGCGATCGTTCGCGTCAGCCTGAAGCCGGAGGCGTTGAAGAGTTTCGCAAATTCTTCGGCGGTCCTCTCCTGCCCTCCCGGCGCCACCAGCATATTGAGGTCGGCGAACTTTGCGCCCGCGCCCTCGTTGGGCGGGGCCAACACCGCCTCCAGTACCAGCAGATTTCCGCCTGGCCGCAACGCACGGCGGCAGCTTTTCAGGATTGCGATGGAACGCTCGTCGTCCCAATCATGCAGGACCGATTTCATGAGCTGTACGTCTGCCCCATCGGGTACCGCTGCAAAGAAGTCACCGCCGACAATTTGGCACCGATCCGCGACCGAGGCGGCCTGAAGCGTAGGAAGCGCACCAGCAACCACCTGCGGCTGGTCAAACAGGATGCCTCTTGGAGCAGGATTGCGGGAAAGTATTTCGGCGAGAAGCGCGCCCTGCCCGCCGCCGATATCCATAACGACCTCGAACGGGCTGAAATCATAGGCGGCAAGCACCGCATCGGCCACCAGGCGCGACAACGCGGTCATGGCCCGGTCAAAGATCACCGACTCCTCGGGATGCTCCGCCCGATACTGCCAGACTCCCATGCCGTGCGCGTGATGGAAGGCGTTCTCGCCGGTGCGCACGCTATGCAGCAAGTCGCTCCACGCCTGCCGATAGTAGGATCTCTCGACAAGGCGCGCCCAAGGCGCAACAGATTGCGGCGCATCGGAGCGCAGGCCCGACCCAAGCGCGGTCAGCGAGAAACGACGGTCATCTCCTTCACGCAAGACGCCAACCGAAGCCAATGCGCGCAGCAGCCGGTAAAGCGCCTGTGGATGGGAATGCGTTGCCGCGGCGAGATCGTCGCTGGTACGGCTAGCGTCTTTCAGCTGATCAGCGATGCCCAGTGCTGCTGCAACGCAGATTGCCTGGGACACCTGGTATCCATTGACCATCTGCAGGAGTTGATTGGCGGCGGCATTCTCGTCCATGACGATACTCCTGCTTCAAACATGAGCAAAAGCTAAAGTACCAGCACAGGTTGCTGTCCGCAACGCGCCCTCAATTGGCATCGGCAAAGAACCTTGTTCGACGTGCCGATCCCGCCGCAGCCAGATCCGGAGGCGGGTGCAATGCCGCGGGCAGAGCGTCCGGCGCTATGGCCAAGTCGCGCGACTAGACCAGTTCAACCTCAACAACACCCGGTACGGCCCGCATCGCAGATGCGATCGACGGCGTGATGCGATAGCGATTGGGCAGCTCGATCTCGATCTCGCCTTGCGCCTCGCCCTTGAGCACGATGAAGCTGACCTCGCCCTCGCCGCGCACGGTCAGCTGGTTGGACAGCATGTTCAACGGAGCTGCGTCGCGCACGAAGATGCGCAGGGTCTTTTGCACCCGGCTTGCTTCGTCCTCAAGCGACTGCACGGTCTGGATGCGCAGATTGACACCCTCCGGGCGGTCTTCCGCTGCCACCGTAATGACCACAGACCTGCCTGGCTCAAGCAGGTCGCGATATTGCGCCAGCGCCTCCGAAAACAGCACGGACTCATATTGCCCGGAGACGTCGGAGAACTGGATGACGCCCATCTTGTTGCCGGTCTTGGTCTTGCGCTCCTGCTTGGTCGTGACAGTTCCGGCGAGGCGACCGGCAGTCGCGCCACGCTTCACGGCGGCGGCAAAATCGGTCCAATTCTGGACACGCATTTTTTCGAGCGCCGACTTGTATTCGTCGAGCGGATGCGCCGACAGATAGAAGCCGACGACCTGGAACTCGCGGTGCAGGCGATCGGCCGGCAGCCAGGCATCGGCCTGCGGCAGGTGCAGCACCGGCGCCTGGCCAGAAAAAGCGCTGCCGAAAATGTCGGACTGGCCAAGCGTGGCGTTCTCATGCGCCAGCGAAGCCAGGCCCATCATCCGCTCGATGCCGGCCATCAGCGCTGCGCGCTCATAGCCGAAGCAGTCGAAGGCGCCGGCCATGATCAGGCTTTCAAACACACGCTTGCCGACGATCTTGGGGTCGATGCGCTCGCAGAAATCGGCGAGACTGGCGAAAGGCTTTTCCGTACGCTTGGCAACGATGTGCTGGACCGCGGCCTCACCCACGCCCTTGATGGCGGAGAGAGAGTAGAAGATCTTCTTTTCGCCGACCTCGAAGTCGCGGAAGCTGGTCATGACAGACGGCGGCACGACGTCGATGCCGAGGCGCATGGCGTCCTGGCGGAAGTCGTTTAGCTTGTCCGTGTTGGACATATCGTAGGTCATCGACGCGGCGAGGAACTCGACCGGATAATGCGCCTTGAGATACGCCGTCTGGTAGGAAACGATGGCGTATGCAGCGGCGTGCGACTTGTTGAAGCCGTAGTCGGCGAACTTGGCGAGCAGATCAAAGATGGAATTGGATTGGGGCTTGGAGACGCCTTTTTCCATCGCGCCGGTGACGAAGCGCTCGCGCTGCTTGTCCATCTCGGCGCGGATCTTCTTGCCCATGGCGCGACGTAGAAGATCGGCTTCGCCGAGCGAATAGCCCGACAGCTCCTGCGCGATCTGCATCACCTGTTCCTGGTAAACGATGACCCCTTGGGTCTCCTTCACCAGATGGTCGATCATCGGATGGATCGAGGCGATCTCCTCGTCGCCATGCTTGCGGGCGTTGTAGGTCGGGATGTTCTCCATCGGGCCGGGACGATAGAGCGCCACCAGCGCGATGATGTCTTCGACGCGGTCGGGTTTCATGCCGATCAGCGCCTTGCGCATGCCGGCACTTTCAACCTGGAAGATGCCGACGGTTTCGCCGCGCGACAGCATGGCATAGGTCAGCGGATCGTCGAGCGGGATCAGCGCCAGGTCGATGTCGACACCACGCCGGCTGATGAACTGCAGCGCCTTCTGCAGCACCGTCAGGGTCTTCAGGCCAAGGAAGTCGAACTTCACCAGCCCGGCCTGCTCAACATATTTCATGTTGAACTGGGTGACCGGCATGTCCGAGCGCGGATCGCGGTACATCGGCACCAGTTCGGACAGCGGCCGGTCGCCGATGACGATACCGGCGGCATGGGTCGACGCGTGGCGATAGAGCCCTTCCAGCTTTTGTGCCATGTCGAGCAGCGTCTGGACGATCGGCTCGCGCTCGGCCTCTTCGGCGAAACGCGGTTCGCCCTCGATGGCCTGGCCAAGCGTCACCGGATTGGCCGGGTTCTGCGGCACCATCTTGCACAGCTTGTCGACCTGGCCGTAGGGCATCTGCAGTACACGGCCGACGTCGCGCAGCACGGCGCGCGCCTGCAGCGTTCCAAAGGTGATGATCTGCCCGACCTGCTCGCGGCCATACTTGCCCTGGACGTAGCGGATCACCTCTTCGCGGCGGTCCTGGCAGAAGTCGATGTCGAAGTCGGGCATCGAGACTCGGTCGGGATTGAGGAAGCGCTCGAACAGCAGCGAAAAACGCAAAGGGTCGACGTCGGTGATGGTGAGCGCATAGGCGACCAGCGAACCGGCACCAGAACCACGCCCGGGGCCGACGGGGATGCCTTGCATCTTTCCCCATTTGATGAAGTCGGCAACGATCAGGAAGTAGCCCGGAAACTTCATGCGCTCGATGATGCCGAGCTCGTATTCCAGCCGCTCGGTATATTGCTCTGGTGTGTAGCCTTCGGCCAAGCCCCGCGAGGCGATGCGCATGGCAAGCCCCTGATGGGCCTGCCGCGTCAGCTCCTCAGCCTCGGCTGCAACCGCGGCAGCCGCATCGGCGATGTCGCCACCAGTGAAGCGCGGCAGGATCGGATCGCGGTTCTTGGGATAATAAGAACAGCGGCGGGCAATCTCGATAGTATTGTCGATCGCCTCAGGCAGATCGGCAAAAAGCTCCGCCATCTCCTTCTGTGACTTCAGAAAATTATCGGGCGTCAGCCGTCGGCGATTGTCTTCGGCGACCACCGAACCCTCGGCGATGGCGATGAGCGCGTCATGCGCCTCATAGTCGGCGCGCGCCGGGAAAAATGCCTCGTTGGTGGCCACCAGCGGCAGATAGTGGCGATAGGCAAGCTCGATGGTTGCCGCCTCTACAACGCGGTCATAGCCGGCCAGCCGTTCAAGCTCGACATAGAGCCTGTCGCCGAATAACGCCTTCAGGCTCAGCAGGCGGCTTTCGGCGAGTGCCGCGTGGTCACTCTTGATCGCAGCTCCGATCGGTCCGCGCGGCCCGCCGGTCAGGCAGATGATGCCTTCGGCAGAAGCTGCAAGCCAATCGAGCGTCGCATGGACCGGATCACCGGGCGGCGTCTCCAGATAGAGCCGACTGACCAGCCGCACGAGATTGGCGTAGCCGGTCTCGGTCGCGGCGATCAGCACGACAGGGAACAGGACGAGCGCCTGCTTCCAGCCATGGCTGCGCTGGGTGTCGTCGCCGCCATCTGCAAAGTCGATATCGACCTGGCAACCGATCAGTGGCTGTATGCCGTCCTTGGTTGCCTTCTGGGCGAATTCGAGCGCACCGAACAAATTATTGCTGTCGGTAACGGCGATCGCTGGTGCCGCATCCTTTGCGGCATGGGCGACGACCTTGTTGAGCGGCAAGGCACCTTCAAGCAGCGAATAGGCAGAATGGACGCGAAGATGAATGAACATCCGCGCCGAAACCTCTGGCTTTTCTGCATTTTTCAACGCTTCGCGCTTGAGCGGATCGCGTGGGAGCCTGTCACTCGACATCGAATCGTTTGCCTTGCAAGGGAGATTTCGGCCGCCATGTTCCGCCACACCCGCTGCCATGTCCATCCCGCAAGGGGTCGCGCTGGCAACGGCTTGTGGAGTATCATCGCGGGCGCCGCTTTACGACCGCTTTGCGTCGCCTTCGCGGTTGATCGCCTCGGCAAAACCTGAAACCTTGCCGCCGAACTTTTGCCCCTGATTTCTCTTGAAGGAACATCGCCATGAAAACCCGCGCCGCAGTCGCCGTTGGAGCTGGAAAGCCGCTCGAGATCATGGAGGTTGACCTCGAGGGGCCGCGCGAGGGCGAGGTGCTGGTCGAGATCAAGGCGACCGGCATCTGCCACACCGACGAATTCACTTTGTCGGGTGCTGACCCCGAAGGCATCTTTCCTGCCATTCTCGGCCATGAGGGTGCGGGTGTCGTCGTCGACGTCGGCAAGGGTGTGACCTCGCTCAAGAAGGGCGATCACGTCATCCCGCTCTACACGCCTGAATGCCGCACGTGCCCGTCGTGCCTGTCGCGGAAAACCAACCTCTGCACCGCGATCCGCGCGACGCAAGGGCAAGGCTTGATGCCGGATGGCTCGAGCCGCTTTTCGATCGGCAAGGACAAGATCTTCCACTACATGGGCTGCTCGACCTTTTCGAACTTCACCGTGCTGCCCGAGATCGCACTTGCCAAGGTCAACCCCGACGCGCCGTTCGACAAGATCTGCTACATCGGCTGCGGCGTGACCACCGGCATCGGTGCTGTCATCAACACCGCCAAGGTCGAGATCGGTGCGACAGCCATCGTCTTCGGTCTCGGTGGCATCGGCCTCAACGTGCTGCAGGGTCTGCGCCTTGCCGGTGCCGACATGATCATCGGCGTCGACATCAACAATGACCGCAAGGCGTGGGGCGAAAAGTTCGGCATGACGCACTTCGTCAACCCGAAGGAGGTCGACGGCGACATCGTTCCCTATCTCGTCAACATGACCAAGCGCGGTGCCGACCAGATCGGTGGCGCCGACTACACCTTCGACTGCACCGGCAACGTCAAGGTGATGCGCCAGGCACTTGAAGCCAGCCATCGCGGCTGGGGTGAATCGATCGTCATCGGTGTCGCCGGTGCCGGCCAGGAGATCGCGACGCGGCCGTTCCAGCTGGTCACCGGCCGGACCTGGAAGGGCACCGCCTTCGGCGGCGCGCGCGGCCGCACCGACGTGCCCAAGATCGTCGAGTGGTACATGGAGGGCAAGATCCAGATCGACCCGATGATCACCCACACGCTCAAGCTCGAAGACATCAACAAGGGTTTTGACCTGATGCATGCAGGCGAAAGCATCAGAAGTGTCGTGGTCTACTGATGAGCGAGGTCGCATACGAGGTCGATGTCAGGKGGCTGGACGACCTGCCCCCACGCGACCTCTATGCGATGCTGAAGATGCGCATCGACGTCTTCGTCGTTGAACAGAAATGCGCATTCCCCGAAATGGACGGCAAGGATCCTGAGGCGTTGCACCTCAGGATCCTTGCCGGCACGGAATTGCTGGCGAGCACGCGTATCATCGCGCCGTCCGGCACCGACGATCCGGCCCATATCGGCCGGGTCGTCGTGTCGCCCGACCATCGCGGCAAGCGCCTCGGCGAAAAGCTGATGGCGGAATCCGTCTCCGCCTGCGAACGGCTGTTTCCGGACAGGCCTATCGCGCTCTCCGCGCAGAGCCATCTCGAGAAGTTTTATGCGTCGTTCGGCTTCGAGACGGTGTCGGAGGAATATCTGGAAGACGATATCCCCCATATCGACATGCTGCGTCCGAGGTCGCACACCGGCTCGACAGGTCAAAGTCAGGCCTGACGGCCACGCCATTGGCGCGCCGCCCTGGTAGTCACTCTGCCAGGCATCGGCCTTTTCGGCCCATTGTTCGCGATTGATCAGATGTGCCATGGTCGACCTCCGTTCGACGCGCCGACCATAGCCACAGATATCCTCTCCCGGAACCATGCCTGAAATGACTGAAAATGCCCCCATCATCTATGTCGATGCCGACGCCTGCCCGGTGAAGGACGAGGTGGTGAAGGTCGCAGAACGGCTCGACCTTGTCGTCACCTTCGTCTCCAATGGCGGCCTGAGGCCGTCGCGCGACCTGATGATCCGCAACGTCGTCGTCTCCAAGGGAGCGGACGCTGCCGATGACTGGATCATCGAGAACGCGCGCGCCAACGACATCGTCGTCACCGCCGACATTCCGCTGGCTGCCAGGGCGGTCGCGCTTGGCGCGCATGTGCTGGGCCCCACCGGCAGGCCGTTCACACCCGAAAGCATCGGCATGGCAGTGGCCATGCGCGACCTCAAGCAGCATCTGCGCGAAACCGGCGAGAGCAAGGGCTACAACGCTTCCTTCGCACCGCAGGATCGGTCGCGCTTTCTGGGCGCCCTTGACCAGACGGCACGACGGGCGCTCCGGTCGGTTCCTTCTGGCAAAGGTGAGCCCGAATGATGCGGTTTCGCCGACACTTCATTTTCGCGGCCAGCGCCGCTGTCGGCTTGATCGCACTTGGCGCGGCTCTGTTTCTGCAACATCCCTTGAGCTATGCAATTGCCGCCAATGCTTTTTTCGTGGCCTACATTTTCCTTGTGCTGCGCGAAATGCCGAAGCTGACAGCGGACTTCCTGAGCCGGCGTGCCCAGCAGGCGGACGAGCCTATCTGGATCATCTTCCTGGTCACGATCGGCATCGTTGCGGTGGCAGTAGGGTCGCTGTTTGTACTGATGAACGCGAAGCAGTCCCCGCATCCCTACTGGCTTGCCTTTTCGCTGCTGTCATTGCCGTTGGGCTGGTCCACCATCCATGCCATGGCGGCGTTGCACTACGCCCACCTCTTCTGGAAGGGCGACAAGAACCAAACGACCTCAACACGCAGCCGGATTCCGGTCGGGGGATTGATATTTCCAGATACCGAGCGCCCCTGCGGCTGGGATTTTCTCTATTTCTCCCTCGTCATCGGGATGACCGCTCAGACCGCCGACACCAATATCTCCACGACGGTGAT
Organism: Aminobacter sp. P4_D5; assembly: GCF_056401815.1. Taxonomy (NCBI): domain Bacteria; kingdom Pseudomonadati; phylum Pseudomonadota; class Alphaproteobacteria; order Hyphomicrobiales; family Phyllobacteriaceae; genus Aminobacter; species Aminobacter sp. P4_D5. The sequence continues at coordinate 29,800 of NZ_JBFUIP010000022.1, forward strand.
GCGAAAGGCTGTAATGGCCCATTCGGTCCTGTCGTTCTTCTTCAACACCATCATCGTGGCTGCCGCGGTCAATCTGGTGGTTTCACTGGCAAGCTGACCGGCTCACGCGAATATCATCGCAACGGCGAAACAAAATCCAATCTCCAAGCGTAATCACTTCCGAAGGGGCGTAAAATGACGTCCCGCGATGGCTGAGGCCACGGGAGGTCAGGTCCGATGGAAAGCCAGGCACGCACGGCGCAGCAGGCGGATGAGCAGCCCGCGCCGATCGCAGATGGCGAACTGGTCTACCGCCAAACGCGCTGGACCCGCCTCACCCACTTGGTCTGGGCGCTGTCGCTGTTTTTCCTGCTGCTGAGTGGCCTGCAGATCTTCAACGCCCACCCCGCGCTCTATATCGGCCAGCAATCGGGCTTTGCTTTCAACAATGGCGTGCTTGCCATCGGCGCGGAAAATACCGCAACAGGACCAGTTGGTTACACCACAATTCTCGGAAATCGTTTCAACACCTCGGGCGTGCTAGGGCTGTCAGGTCCGGCCGACAATCCGAGCGGTCGCGCCTTCCCGGCATGGGCAACGATTCCCTCCGGCCAGGACCTTGCGACGGGGCGCGTGGTGCATTTCTTCTTCGCCTGGCTTTTGTCCGGCACGCTGCTCGTCTGGCTCATCGCCAGCCTGTTCAGCGGCCATCTACGCCGCGATCTCGCACCGGGCATCGATGATCTGCGCCGGCTGCCCAAGGACATTTCCGACCACGCAAGGCTGAAATTCCATCACGGCCGCGACTACAACACGCTGCAGAAGCTCGCCTATGGCGGCGTGTTGTTCGTGCTGCTGCCACTAATGATCCTGACCGGGCTTGCCATGTCGCCGAGCATGAACGCCGCGATCCCGTTCCTCACTGACATGCTGGGTGGGCGGCAGACCGCACGCACCATTCATTTCATCACCATGCTGCTGATCGTCGGCTTCTTCATCGTTCATATGCTGATGATCCTCGCTGCCGGTCCGATCAATGAACTGCGCTCGATCGTCACCGGCTGGTATCGCACCGACCGGGCTGAAAACGACCGCCCCAAGGGGAGCGACTGAGATGCCCAAATTGGACATGCCGAAGTTCCAGATCACCCGCAGGCGCTTCCTCACAGCCGCCACGCTCGGGGCATCGACCGTTGCGCTGTCTGGCTGCGATGCCTTCGACTTCCTGCAGGACCGCGACAGCAGCGTGCGCAACTTCCTCACTGGTGCCAACGATCTGACCTATCATGCTCAAAGGTTAATTGCCGGCCGCAACTCCCTGGCGCAGGAATTCACCGAGGCTGACATCCGCCAGCCGCAGCGGCCGAACGGCATCACCGCGCCCAACGACAGCGTCTATTTGGGGCTCCAGGTCAACGACTTCGCCGATTGGCGGCTGGAGGTCATTGGCCTTGTCGAAAAGCCGTTGTCACTGTCGCGGCAGCAACTGATGGATATGCCCTCTCGCACCCAGATCACCCGCCATGACTGCGTCGAAGGCTGGAGCTGCATCGCCAAATGGACCGGCGTGCCGATGGCGCTGGTGCTCGACCAGGCGGTGGTCAAGCCTGAGGCGCGCTATGTCGTTTTCCATTGCCTCGACACGATCGAGCAAAGCCTGTCGGGCGACATCAAATATTACGGCTCGATCGACCTGATCGACGCGCGCCACCCGCAAACGATCCTCGCCTATGGCATGAATGGTGGCCCGCTGCCGGTGGAAAACGGGGCGCCGCTGCGCGTGCGGGTCGAGCGCCAGCTCGGCTACAAGATGCCAAAATACCTCCACAAGATCGAACTGGTCGACAGCTTTGGGGTCATGGGCCTCGGCAAGGGCGGCTATTGGGAAGACCGCGGCTACGACTGGTATGGCGGCATCTGACGGCGATCGTCCTTGCCTCCACTACCCGGAAGTATTGGATAGGACTATCCTCCCGGTGAATAAGCACTGCGCGTCTAGGTGACAAAGCGTCGTGCTTGGGATATTGACGACTCGTCGAGGGCCTTTGCGGGCTCTACCTGTTTGCGGGAGAGAACAGCGGAAGCTGTCGCCGAAGGGGAAATCGCCCGAAATCTCTCAGGCAAAAGAACCGTAGACGGGAAAGACACTCTGGAAAGTCGGGACTTCGATCCCGCGCCGAAGGTGTAAGCGCTGCCGACAGAGTTCCGGAGCGCGAGTCTCTCAGGCTTCAGACAGAGGGGCACGGAATGGCCGCCGCAGCGGCTGGACACGTGCGACTCTGGAGAAGACATGACGGGCGACCATACCAACGAACTACCCCTTGCTGACCTGCATTCCGCCGCTGGTGCGCGCTTTGGCGCCTTCGCCGGCTGGAACATGCCGCTGACCTACCCTGCCGGCGTGATGAAGGAGCACCTTCACACGCGTGAACATGTCGGCCTGTTCGATATCTCCCACATGAAGCTGTTCGTGGTCAGCGGCCCCGGTGTTGCCGACCTGCTCAACCGGGCCTGCCCGCTCGATGCCAAGGCACTTGAGCTCAAGCAGTCGAAATACACCTTCTTCCTCACCGAGAGGGCGGGCGTCATCGACGACCTGATCATCACCAGGCTCGGCGACGAGCGCTTCATGGTGGTGGAGAACGCTGGCAATGCCGCAACCGACGAAGCGCATTTGCGCGCTCTGGCCAAGGATTTCGACGCCAAGGTCGAACCGCTTGACCGCGTCTTCATCGCGATCCAGGGCCCTGAAGCAGCAGCGGTGCTCGGACAAGCCGGCATCGCCACCGAAGACCTGTTTTTCATGCAGGGCTTCGAGCCACGCACCAACTGGTTCATGAGCCGTTCGGGCTACACCGGCGAGGACGGTTTTGAGATCGGCCTTCCTGAGGCCGACGCCCGCGAACTGCTAGGCAAGCTGCTCGGCGACGAGCGCGTCATGTGGATCGGCCTTGCCGCCCGCGACAGCCTGCGCCTTGAAGCTGGTCTGTGCCTGCACGGCAACGACATCACACCCGACACTGACCCGGCAAGTGCGGGCCTGATGTGGGCGATCCCCAAGGACCTGCGTGCTGGCGGCAAGTTCATCGGCGCTGAAGCGCTCGCGAAAATCCTCGCTGGAGGCGCCAAGCAAAAGCGCGTTGGCTTGAAGGCCGAAGGCCGCCAGCCGGTCCGTTCAGGCGCTGAACTCTTTGACGCGGACGGCAATCCGATCGGCCGCGTCACGTCAGGCGGCTTTGGCCCATCGGCTGGCTTCCCGGTCGCCATGGGCTACGTCTCAACACCACTCGCCAAGGCCGGAACCCGCGTTTTCGCCGACGTGCGCGGCACCAAGGTGCCCGTCGACGTTCATTCTCTTCCCTTCACGCAGCATCGCTATCGCAAAGGATGATTTCCATGACCAAGACCTATTACACCGAAGATCACGAATGGCTGCGCGTTGAGGGCGACATCGCAACGGTCGGCATTACCGACTACGCCCAGGAACAGCTTGGCGACCTCGTTTTCGTCGAACTGCCCGAGACCGGCCGCAAGGTCGCCAAGGGCGACGTCGCGGTTGTCGTTGAATCCGTCAAGGCAGCTTCGGACGTCTATGCGCCGCTCGACGGCGAGATCATCGACGCCAATGCAACGCTCTCTTCAGATCCGGCACTCGTCAATTCGGCAGCCACCGGCGACGGCTGGCTGTGGAAGATGAAGATCGCCAATGCGGGCCAGCTCGAAGGCCTGATGGATGAAGCGGGCTACAAAGCCCATATCGGTTGACAGGATCGCCTGAGATGACCACTGCACCTTATCCCTTTTCGGCTCGTCACATCGGGCCCGGCGCGGCGGATACCCGCGCCATGCTCGCCGCAATCGGCGTGCCTTCGGTGGAAACGCTGATTTCGCAAGCCGTTCCGAAGTCGATCCGGCTCGACCGGCCGCTGGCGCTGCCGGCACCTGCGAGCGAACATGAAGCACTTGCCGAACTCGGCGAGAAGATGGGCCGCAACAAGGTGCTGAAGAGCTTCATTGGTGCTGGCTATCACGGCGTCCATGTGCCCCCGGTCATCCAGCGCAACCTGTTCGAGAACCCGGCCTGGTACACCGCCTATACGCCTTACCAGGCCGAGATCAGCCAGGGCCGTCTGGAATTGCTGTTCCATTTCCAGACGCTGGTCGCCGAACTGACAGGCCTGCCTGTCGCTTCCGCCTCGCTGCTCGACGAAGCAACCGCAGTCGCCGAAGCTGTCGGCATCGCACTGCGCCATCATCGTGACAAGCGCAGCCGTGTCGCGCTTGCCGGTGCAGCGCATCCGCAGGTCCTCGACGTCGTGCGCACCCGCGCTGAGCCGCTCGGCACCGAGATCGACGGCGAGACCATCGACGACAACACCGCGGCATTGATCGTTTCCTGGCCCGACACCAACGGTGTCTATGGCGACCACAAGGCAGCGATCGAAAAGGCCAAGGCAGTCGGCGCGATCGTCATCTTCGTCTCCGACCCGCTCAGCCTGACGATCACCGACACCCCGGCCAGCCTCGGCGCCGACATCGCCACTGGTTCGATGCAGCGTTTTGGCGTGCCGATGGGCTTTGGCGGTCCGCACGCTGCTTATTGCGCCGTTTCCGACAAGCTCACCCGTCTGATGCCGGGCCGCCTCGTTGGCCAGTCCGTCGACAGCAAGGGCCGTCCCGGTTACCGCCTCGCACTCCAGACGCGCGAGCAGCACATCCGCCGCGACAAGGCGACGTCGAACATCTGCACCGCGCAGGCGTTGCTCGCCAACATGGCCGCGTCCTTCGCCATCTGGCATGGCCCATCGGGCCTGCAGGCGATTGCGGAACGTATCCATGGCCTGACGAGCCGTCTCGCCGAAGGCCTGAAGGCCGCCGGTCTGTCGGTGGTGGGCGACAAGCGCTTCGACACCGTCTCCATCAATGCCATGGGCAAGGCCGAAGCCTTCGCCACTGAAGCAGAGAAGACCGGCCGCCTGTTGCGTGTCATCGACGCCGACCATGTTTCGGTCGCCTTCGACGAGACCTCGACCGTTGCCGACCTCGAAGCGATCGCCGCCCTGTTTGGCGCCAAGGTCGCATCCGAGGCCAAGCGCTCGCTGCCGGGCAAGCCGCGCGGCAAGGAGTTCCTGACCCAGCCGGTGTTCCATGAGAACCGCTCGGAAACCGACATGATGCGCTTGCTGCGCAGGCTGGCCGACAAGGATTTGGCGCTCGACCGCGCGATGATCCCGCTCGGTTCCTGCACCATGAAGCTCAATGCGGCGGCCGAGATGATGCCGGTCAGCTGGCCGTCGGTCGCCAACCTGCATCCGTTCGCGCCGACCAGCCATTCGCTTGGCTACCGCGCGATGACCGACGATCTCGAAGCATGGCTCTGCGAGATCACCGGCTTCGACGCCGTCAGCCTGCAGCCGAACGCCGGCAGCCAGGGCGAATATGCCGGCCTTCTGGCGATCCGCCGCTATCACCATTCGCGTGGTGAGACCCAGCGCAACATCTGCCTGATCCCGTCTTCGGCGCATGGCACCAACCCGGCTAGTGCCGCCATGGCCGGCATGGACGTAGTGGTCGTGCACTGCCTCGACGACGGCGACATCGATGTCACCGACCTCAAGGTCAAGGCCGAGCAGCATGCCGACAAGCTCGCGGCACTGATGTTCACCTACCCCTCGACGCATGGCGTGTTCGAGGAAGGCGCGCGCGACATCTGCGAGATCGTTCATGCGCATGGCGGTCAGGTCTATTTCGACGGCGCCAACCTGAACGCGATGGTCGCACTGTCGCGGCCGGCCGATATCGGCGCCGATGTCTGCCACATGAACCTGCACAAGACCTTCTGCATCCCGCATGGCGGCGGCGGCCCCGGCATCGGCCCGATCGGCGTCAAGTCGCACCTGGCACCGTTCCTGCCCGGTCATGTCGAAATCGGCAGCGCTCACGCGGTCTCCGCGGCTCCCTTCGGCAGCGCCTCGATCCTGCCGATCACCTGGATGTACATCCGGATGATGGGTGCGTCGGGCCTCAAGCAGGCGACGGAACAGGCGATCCTCAACGCCAACTACATCGTCAGCAAGCTCGAGGCGCACTATCCGGTGCTGTTCAAGGGCCGCAACGGGCGTGTCGCGCATGAGTGCATCCTCGACACCCGCGTGCTCAAGGAAACCGCTGGCATCTCGGTCGAGGACATTGCCAAGCGCCTCATCGACTACGGCTTCCACGCCCCGACGATGTCGTGGCCGGTTGCCGGCACGCTGATGGTCGAGCCGACCGAGTCCGAGCCCAAGCACGAGATCGACCGCTTCTGCGCGGCGATGATCGCGATCGCTGGCGAAGCGGCGAAGGTCGAAAAGGGCGAATGGCCGAAGGATGACAATCCGCTGGTAAACGCCCCGCATACTGCGACAGAGACGCTGGTAGGGGATTGGAAGCACCCCTACTCGCGCCTGGAAGCAGCCTATCCGGGCGGCGATCCCGACACTGTGGCCAAGTACTGGCCGCCGGTGTCGCGCATCGACAATGTCGCCGGCGACCGCAACCTGGTCTGCGCCTGCCCGCCGTTGAGCGAGTATCTCGGCGCCGCCGAGTAACAATGTAAGGCTTGCAAGCGCCGGAGCGCCGCGTTACGCGGTTCTCCGGCGCTTTTGCATTTGTACAAAAGGGGAACCAAACTCGCGTTCCCGGCCGATGCATGACACACTCACTGGTGATTCGCAGATTGGATACCTCGCCCGCCCATGGACGATAGCAACGATCTTTTTGGCAGCCTCGATAAGCAGCCTCCCCGCCCCGTTTCCCGCCCGGCGGATCCGTTGGTGCAGGCTGCAGCAGCAGCCAAGCGCCCCGCACCGGCCGTCAAGGATGGCAGCGAAGGTTATGACGCCAGCCACATCGAGGTCCTGGAAGGGCTGGAGCCGGTGCGCCGCCGTCCAGGCATGTATATCGGTGGCACTGACGAAAAGGCGCTGCACCATCTCTTCGCCGAAGTCATCGACAACTCGATGGACGAGGCAGTCGCTGGCCATGCGACCTTCATTGAAGTCGAGCTCGATGCCGAGGGCTTTTTGACTGTCACCGATAACGGCCGCGGCATGCCTGTCGACCCACATCCGAAATTCAAGGACAAGTCGGCGCTCGAAGTCATCATGACGATGTTGCATGCCGGTGGCAAATTCGATTCCAAGGTCTACGAAACGTCAGGCGGCCTGCACGGCGTCGGCGTGTCGGTGGTCAACGCCTTATCCGACCAGCTTGAAGTCGAAGTCGCGCGCGGCCGCCAGCTCTATCGCCAGCGCTTCTCGCGCGGCGTGCCGCAAGGCGGGTTGGAGAACCTCGGCGACGTGCACAATCGGCGCGGCACAAAGGTTCGGTTTCACCCGGATCCTGATATTTTCAAGGGTGCGCATTTCGAACCGGCCCGCGTCTACAAGATGGCCCGCTCCAAGGCCTATCTATTCGGCGGCGTCGAAATCCGCTGGAGCTGCGATCCCGCACTGCTCAACGAAAAGGACGAGACGMCGGCCAAGGCGGTGTTCCACTTCCCCGGCGGTCTCGGCGACTATCTCAAGGCCTCGCTCGGCGACGAGATGCAGGTTACCCGAGAGATATTCTCGGGCAAGACCGAGAAGCAGGGCGGCCACGGCGCGATGGAATGGGCCGTCACCTGGTATGGCGGCGACGGCTTTATCAACTCCTACTGCAACACCATCCCGACCGGCGACGGCGGCACCCACGAAATGGGTTTCCGCAACGTGCTGACGCGTGGTCTGCGCGCCTATGCCGACCTCGTCGGCAACAAGCGCGCCTCGATCATGACCAGCGAAGACGTGATGATCTCGGCGGCTGGCATGCTGTCGGTGTTCATCCGCGAGCCGGAATTCGTCGGCCAGACCAAGGACAAGCTCGCGACTGTCGAAGCCATGCGGTTGGTCGAGACCGCGATCCGCGATCCATTCGATCATTGGCTTGCCGACAATCCGCAGGAAGCTTCCAAGCTGCTCGACTGGGTAATCGCGCGGGCCGACGAACGCGTGCGCCGACGCCAGGAGAAGGAAGTTTCGCGCAAGAGCGCCGTGCGCAAGCTGCGCCTGCCCGGCAAGCTCGCCGACTGCACGCAGAATGCCGCCGCCGGCGCCGAGTTGTTCATCGTCGAGGGCGATTCGGCAGGTGGCTCAGCCAAGCAGGCGCGCGACCGCAAGATGCAGGCGATCCTGCCGTTGCGCGGCAAGATCCTCAACGTCGCCAGTGCTGGCCACGACAAGCTCACCGCCAACCAGCAGATCGCCGACCTGATCCAGGCACTGGGCTGCGGCACACGCTCGAAATACCGCGACGAAGACCTTCGCTACGACCGCGTCATCATCATGACCGACGCCGACGTCGACGGTGCCCACATCGCTTCGCTGTTGATCACCTTCTTCTACCAGGAGATGCCGCAGCTGATCCGCGACGGCCACCTCTACATGGCCGTGCCGCCGCTCTACAGCCTGCGCCAGGGTGGCAAGGTCGGCTACGCCCGCGACGACGCCCACAAGGAAGAGCTTTTGCGCACCGAGTTCAACGGGCGTGGCAAGGTCGAGATCGGCCGCTTCAAGGGCCTTGGCGAGATGATGGCGAGCCAGCTCAAGGAAACGACGATGGACCCCAAGAAGCGCACGCTGCTGCGGGTCGACGTGCTTGATACAGAAGACGTCACCAAGTCGGCGGTCGATGCGCTGATGGGCACCAAGCCGGAAGCCCGCTTCCGCTTCATCCAGGACCGCGCCGAATTCGCGCAGACAGAAGTGCTGGATATCTGAGTGCCGGCGGCTGCTCAGGCAGCCGCTATTGCCAGCGCATGGCCACGCGCGTTTTCGCGCAGCGCCTCGAGATGGATCGATTTCACCAATCCGGCCAGTTCGCCTTGAGCCGACTGGCCGCCCAATTCCTTGAGCATCAGCCAGCTGACTTCCTGGGCGCCGGCAATGCGGCGGCCGTTGGCGACCTCGCGCCAGACCTTCAGAGCCCGCAGGATGATCGCATGTGTCGCGTCGGCCAGGCCAGCGGAGCGGAAAAGTGCGCCCAGCGCGACGTCCTGCCCTGCTGACAGCAGCGCCCTCACCCGTGGCTCGTCGCGGCCCGTCAGAACGACCAGGGCGGCGCCGAAAAAGTCGACCTTCCCATGGGCGAGGATGCGAATGATGAAGCTCGCGGTCAGGTCACCGCGCAAACGCAGATGTTCGACCAGCGCCATGTGCTCATCGGTACGGGTGCCTTCGATGAGTGTCAGCGAAGCCTTGACGCAGGCGTCGCGTGTCACTTTTTCGGCGCGCGCAGCGCCCATCAAGGCCATGACGAAGGGCGAGGCCCTCAAGGCTTCGCCGAGCTTGACCAGAAGCAGGTGCCGGCAATCCGATGGCAGGCGCGGATCGGCAACCAAGGCCTCGCGCACCCGCGCGTCATGACCAAAACGCTCTGCCATCCGCCGGAAGCTCAGCGAGGCGATGTTGGCGCCATAGTTTTGCAGCAGGACGACACAAGCGTCAGCCTCGCCGACTTCGGCGATGGCCGCTGCAAGCGACATAGATACAATTGCCCGGTCGGCGACAAGTTTTTGGATAGAGCTTGAGCCTGAAGCCACCCGGTCGATCAGATCGGCATCGGTCAGCAAGGGCGAACGCGCAATGACCATGGCCGCGACGTCTGGCTGATCCGAGGCAAGCGCCGATATGATCTGAAGCGGCGCGTGCATGCTCATCGACAGCGCCTCAGCCAGCGCCTGGCGCACCTTGGATGACGGATCGTCAAGCAGCAACGTTAGCGCAGCTTCAGCAGCACAGCGGTCTTCGAAAGGCATCTCGCGGTTGACATAGGCGCTCGCCAGGGCCGCCGCGGCAGCTGCGCGCTCGCTGACCTTGGCCGTGTCGATCCATCGCAGAAAATGCGAGACAACCATTCGCTTTTTTCGCCCCCGGCAACCCATGCCAATCCCCAGAATCGACCCTAGGAAGAAAAGGTTTACGAACGGTTCACCATATCCGTTAACCCGCTTGCCGCTTGCCGCTTGCTGTGGCAGCGCCTATCAAGCCCTGACAACAGGAGGAAATGCCGATGGCCGGACTGTATCTCGAACAATTCGTGGTTGGTCAGGTGATCCGGCATCAACTCACCAAGACCGTCACCGAGAGCGACAACATGATGTTCTCGACAATGACGCTGAATGCCCAGCCGCTGCACATAGATTTCGACTTCGCCGCCAAGAGCGAGTGGGGCAAGCCGCTGGTCAATTCGCTGTTCACGCTCGGCCTGATGATCGGCATTTCGGTGCACGACACMACGCTSGGCACSACCATCGGCAATCTCGGCATGACCGAAACCACCTTCCCGCATCCGGTCTTTCATGGCGACACCATCCGCGTCGAAACCGAGATCCTGTCCGTACGCGACTCGAAATCGAAAGCCGACCGCGGCATCGTCGAATTCCTGCATCGCGCCTATAATCAGGATGGTGCGCTGGTCGCCAAATGCCAGCGCCAGGCCATGATGAAAAAGAAGGCCGCCTGAAGCGATGCGCTCCCTGTTGTTTGTTCCTGGCGATTCGGAAAAGAAGCTTGAGCGTGGGCTTTCGTCCGGCGCCGACGTGGTCATCGTCGACCTCGAGGATTCGGTTTCATCCGACAACAAGGCGCATGCGCGCGGCGTCGCTGCGGGTTTCATCGCCAGCCGCCGCAGCGAAACGCGCTCTGCGATCTATGTCCGCGTCAACGACCTTTCGACTGGGCTGACCGACGATGACCTCAGGGCGATTGTGCCGATCGCGCCTGACGGCATCATGCTGCCCAAGTCGAACTCGGGTGCTGATGTCCAGCACCTTTCCACCAAGCTGCGTGTACACGAGGCCRAAAACGGCCTGCCGGACGGTGCGATCCGCATCATTCCGATAATCACCGAAACGGCCGGCGGCGTACTTGCAACCGGAAGCTATGCCGGGGCAAGCGCCCGAGTGGCTGGACTGACCTGGGGCGCAGAAGATCTTTCAGCCGCCATCGGGGCGCGCGCCACGCGCGACAGCGATGGCCGCTACACCGATGTATTCAGACTGGCGCGGGCAATGACTGTGCTGGGTGCGGCAGCGGCCGATGTCGCCGCGATCGACACCGTCTTTGTAAATTTCCGAGATGCCGAAGGCCTGCGTGTCGAATGCCTGGACGCCGAGCGCGACGGTTTTACCGCCAAGATGGCAATCCATCCTGCTCAGGTCGCCGTCATCAACGAAGCCTTCACGCCGTCACTTGAAGCCATCGAACACGCAAACGCGGTTGTCGCGGCTTTTCGGGCGGCCGGTAATCCGGGCGTCGTCGGCATCGATGGACAGATGTATGACCGCCCGCATTTGCGCCGCGCCGAGCGTCTTTTGGCACGCGCAATAGCAGCGGGTATCTAGTCTTCCCAGCGCGGACGACGCATGGAAAACACCGCGTCGACGGTCGAATAGTCCATGTAACCCAGCCGGGCGACGTTGCCGGCCTTGACCGTATCGAACAGCCCGTCGGTCAGGAACGCCTCGTCGATATGGACGCCGACGACCTCGCCAATGACGACGAAAACACCGGCGTCGTGGCCATCCAGTCCCTTTGGCCGAAAGATCTCGGTCACCTTGCACTCAAGTGCTGCGGGTGCCTCGGCAACGCGCGGCGGCGCGACCAGTCGCGATGGCGCGGGCGTCAAGTCGGCATAACCGAATTCGCTGACGCCACGCGGTGCATTGACCGCACTTCGGTTCATTTTCTCGGCCAGATCGCGGCCAACGAGATTGGCAACGAACTCCTTTGTCTCGGCCGCGAAGGTGGCGCTGTCTTTTGGTCCTTCCGACGAAAACCAGACCAGATGCGGATTGCTGGAGAAAGCGTTGAAGAACGAATAGGGCGCGAGGTTGAGCGCCCCGTCCTTGCCGAGCGTCGAGATCCAGCCGATCGGCCTCCGCGAGACGATCGCCTTGAATGGGTCATGCGGCAGGCCGTGGCCTTTCGACGGCTCGTAGAACAATAGCCTATCCTTCCCAAGGACCCGCATAGTCGGAATAGAGCCCGGCTACATCAGGGCGCGGCCGCTCGGGCGCTGGGCCATCATAGCTGCCAATATGGATGAAGCCTACGACGCGCTCGTGAGGAGCAAGGCCCAACAGCGCGCGCCCTTCCTCATTGTCGGAATACCAGTTGGTGATCCAGTTCGCGCCATAGCCCAGCGCGTTGGCGGCAATGACGAGGTTCATGGCGGCGGCACCACCGGACAGGAACATCTCCCATTGCGGGATCTTGGCGTTCGGCTTGGGGCTCGATACCACACCGATCACCAACGGAGCACGCGAGAACCGGGCAAGTTCCTGCTTGCGGCGGCCTTCGGCAAGGGGACCTTCGCGACGTTCGGCAAGCTCGGCGAGCTTCTTGCCAATCTCGACGCGCGCATCGCCACGATAGATGATGAAACGCCAAGGCTCCAGCCGACCGTGATCAGGCACGCGGGTCGCCGCGCGCAGCATCGTCTCGATCTCGGTGTCGGAAGGTGCCGGCGCACGCAGTTCGGGGATGGGCGCGGAATTGCGGGTCAGCAAAAAGTCGATGATCGGCGATGGCACGGCGCAGGCGCTCCTTGGGTTTTTGGCTGAAGCACCGGCCCGAAATGGCGGCTGCTCTGGCAGCGGCGCATTGCGGTTGAGAATCCATCGCGCCGGAATAGCCTTGAAATTGCCACCGCCTTGCGCTTCAAACAAGGCATGTCTTGGGGATACATCCGACTTTTCGTGCCGATTCTGGGTGCCGCACTGTTTACGGTGCAGCCTTCGGTTGGTTTCGCTCAGGATGGCGCGACCGCTCTCGAAGGATTGAGCCTGCCTGGCATATCGGGTTTTGCCTCGCCACGCGGCGACGAACCGCTGGCAACCGGCACGCTGGGCGAAATTACGCTCACCGCGCAAATGACCGACAAGGGCAAGGACATCAGTCGCGGCCTGGTTTGGCGCGTGTTCCGCCCCGAGGCAGGCCCGGACGGCAAGTTGCCGCTGGTCGCTTCGGCCCAAGGTGGCACCAGCATGTTCCAGCTACCGCCCGGCAGCTATCTCGTGCACGCCTCCTATGGCCGTGCAGGTGCCACCAAGCGCATTACCGTGGGCAAGCAAGGCAAGCGCGAAAGCCTGGTGCTCGACGCCGGTGGGCTCAAACTCGACGCGGTGTTATCCGGTGGCGTGCGCATCCCGCCAGCAAAACTGAAATTCTCGATCTACGAAGCCGACCCCGGCAGCGACGGCGAACGCGCGCTCATCATTCCGAATGTCGCGCCAAATTCGGTGGTTCGCCTCAACTCCGGCACCTACCATGTCGTTTCGACCTATGGCAGCGTCAACGCCGTCATTCGCTCCGACATCCGCGTCGAGGCAGGCAAGCTCACTGAAGCAACCGTCGAACACCGCGCCGCCGATGTCACCTTCAAGCTGGTGCGCGAGGCCGGCGGCGAAGCCATCGCCGACACGTCATGGTCGGTGCTGACAGAATCGGGCGACCCGCTGCGCGAAGCGGTCGGCGCTTTTGCCTCGATGGTGCTTTCGGAAGGCGACTACACGATCATCGCCAAGAACCGCGACCGCATCTACCAACGCGATTTCACCGTCGTTGCCGGCAGCAATCAGGACGTCGAAGTGGTCGCCTCGGAAGATGCGGCGATCGACCCCAACGAAGGCGCAGATTGATCTGGCCCGCGTGGGTTGTTTCCAGCAAACAAAAAAAGGGCGGCATCACTGCCGCCCTTTCTGCGTCTCTTAGCCTCTCGGCTTATGCGCGGCGGCGATCCGGAGCCGTCGCTTCTTCGCGCAGCGAGGCAACCGCCTCGTCAAGCGTCATCGAAACCTGATCGCGCGAGCCGAGACGCCGCACGTTGACGGTTGCCTCTTCCGCCTCGCGCTTGCCGCAGACGAGAATGACCGGCACCTTGGCCAGCGAATGCTCGCGGACCTTGTAGTTGATCTTCTCGTTGCGCAGATCAGCCTCAGCCGACAGACCAGCTGCCTTGAGCTTGGCCACCACAGAGCGGACATAGTCGTCGGCGTCAGACGTGATCGTCGTCACCACCACCTGCTGCGGCGCAAACCATAGCGGGAAGTGGCCCGAATAGTTCTCGATCAGGATGCCAAGGAACCGCTCCATCGAACCGCAGATGGCGCGATGGATCATGACAGGCTGCTTCTTCTCCGAATCCGAGCCGATATAGAAGGCGCCGAAACGCTCTGGCAGGTTGAAGTCGACCTGGGTGGTGCCGCACTGCCATTCGCGGCCGATGGCATCACGCAGCACATATTCGAACTTGGGACCGTAGAAGGCGCCCTCACCCGGATTGATCGACGTCTTGATGCGATTGCCAGACTGCGCCTCGATGGTCTTGAGCACATTGCCCATGATCTCTTCGGCGTGATCCCATGCCTCGTCGGAGCCGACACGTTTGTCGGGCCGGGTCGACAGCTTGACCGAAATCTCGTCGAAGCCGAAGTCGGCATAGGTCGACAGGATCAGGTCGTTGATGCGCAGGCACTCGGCCGCCAACTGCTCTTCGGTGCAGAAGATATGCGCATCGTCCTGCGTGAAACCGCGCACGCGCATCAGCCCGTGCAGCGCGCCCGACGGTTCGTAGCGATGCACATTACCGAATTCGGCAAGCTTCACCGGCAGATCGCGATAGGACTTCAGCCCGTGCTTGAAGATCTGGACGTGGCCCGGGCAGTTCATCGGCTTGAGCGCGAAGACGCGTTCGTCGTCTGTATCGTCGCCGGCAACCGTCACCTTGAACATGGCATCGCGATACCAGCCCCAGTGACCCGAGGTCTCCCACAGCGACTTGTCGAGCACCTGTGGCGCGTTGACTTCCTGGTAGCCCTGCTGGTCGAGGCGGCGGCGCATGTAGCTGACGAGGTTCTGGAACATCTTCCAGCCCTTGGCGTGCCAGAAGACGACGCCTGGGCCCTCTTCCTGGAAATGGAACAGGTCCATCTCGCGGCCAAGGCGGCGATGGTCGCGCTTTTCGGCTTCTTCCAGCATGTGCAGATACTGGTCGAGCTGCGCCTGGTCAGCCCAGGCCGTGCCGTAAATGCGCGTCAGCATCGGATTGTTGGAATCGCCGCGCCAATAAGCACCGGCCACCTTCATCAGCTTGAAGGCGCCGCCGATCTGGCCGGTCGAAGCCATATGCGGACCACGGCACAAATCGAACCACTCGCCTTGCGCGTAGATGTTGAGGTTCTGGTCTTCAGGGATCGCATCGATCAGCTCGAGCTTGTAGGCCTCGCCCTTGTCGGAGAACACCTGCTTGGCCTTGTCGCGCGACCAGACCTGCTTGGTGAACGGCTTGTTGCGCCCGATGATCTCGCGCATCTTCTTTTCGATCGCCGGGAAATCCTCGGGCGTGAAAGGCTCGTTGCGCGCAAAGTCGTAATAAAAGCCGTTGTCGATGACAGGACCGATGGTCACCTGGGTACCCGGCCACAGCTCTTGAACGGCTTCCGCCAGCACGTGAGCGGTATCGTGACGGATCAGCTCCAGAGCGCGCGGATCGTCGCGCGTGAGGATCTCGACCTTGCCCGACTTGCCGAGCGGGTCGGACAGATCGCGCACGGTGCCGTCGACGGCATAAGCGACCGCCTTCTTGGCAAGCGACTTCGAAATCGACTCGGCCAGGCCAGCACCTGTCAGCGCCGCGTCATACTCGCGGACGGAACCATCGGGAAATGTCAGGGAAACGGAATTCGACAAAGCTCTTCTCCTATCCAGTCCCGCAAACGAGCGCGGGTGGTTAAAAGCCGGATGCGTCCGGCAGCGAGGGGTCTTTTATGGCGAGTTTTCCGCCTCGTAAAGACTGACGGCGATGAGATTGCAGCTTTGGACCGTCGAGATTTGCGTCCGCTAAAGGCTGTGAACCCAGCAAAGCGCTCGTGATCAGTTCTTCACCAGCGTTGGCAGCTGCTGCAGGAAATCGTCGCGTGCCTGGAGGCCCATGCGGGTCTTGGCTCGCTCGTTGCCGACCACCAGACGCACGAACACCAGCTTGCGGCCATCCCTCTCGGCCCAGCCGATGAACCAGCCGAAGGGCCGGTTCGCATCGACCTTGCCAGCCTTGTTGGTGAGCCAGCCGCTGCCGGTCTTGCCCTGCACGCGCCAGTCGCCGGCCTGGAATGCTGGCAGGATGGCATTGGTCATGTCGTAGGCCTTGGCCGACATCGGCAACTTACGGCCGACAATCTCGCGCAGCAAGCCGATCTGCTCGACCGGCGAAATCTTCAGCGACGAGCTCAACCAGGCATGGGTAAGGCCATCCTTCTTGYCGGCATTGCCTGAGATGTCCTTGTTGCCATAGCCGAATTTGTCGATGTAGGCAGCGAAACGCTTGTCGCCCAGCCGCCGGGTGATCTCCTGCGAGAACCAGACGACCGAATCCCTTTCCCAGATCGTCGGATCGACGGTCCTTTGATCACGCTGGACCGCCTTGAACTCAGGCTTGTAGTCCCAGCTTGGCGTATGCTCATCGACAAGAATGCCCACGTCGTAGCCGACAAGCGCAAGCGGCAGCTTGAAGGTCGAGGCCGGGCTGACCCGCTGGTCACAGATACCGCGCTGGTAGACCGTTTCGCCACTTGCTGCATCGACGATCAGATTGCATTCGAAGGCCTGGTTTGGCGTGGCCGACTTTGCCGAGGCAGGCATCGATGCCGCCAGCGACGCCGCGATGAACCCTATTGCAGCGAGGAGCAGGAGGCGGAGATCGGCGTGACGCACGTGGAATTCCCTCTGGCGATTGGTGCAGAGGTCCTAGACTGTCGCCTTGTCTCGAATATGACTAAACTTGGATCGACTCTCTTTACGCTAACTAAATCGTAAAGCGGGCAGCAGGCCAGTTGGCCGGCGGCGTACGCCTAGGCATCACGAACGGTTTTCAGGCCACTTTTTGCTGATGAGCCAGTAGCGCCAGGGCGTGAACCAGGCGTAGCGCCGGTCAAGTTTTTCCGGCACGCGGTCGATGCCATGGGTGCCCCACGGGCCGCAGCGGACAACACGAAAGAGTCCCATCCAGCCACCGGCCCACAGGCCGTGGCGAGYGATCGCCTCGTGGGCGTATTCCGAGCAGGTCGGCATATGCCGGCATGAATTGCCGATGAAACCCGAAAGCGTCAGCTGATAAAGCCGCACCAGCGACGTGCCGAGCACGCGACCCGGCGTCTTGCGCCATGGCCCAGCCCAGTTGCGGCCGCGTGCGGCGATGCTGCGTGTGTGGTCGTGACCGTGGTCCATCGTCTCCGCCGATCGGAATTTCTTCATCATAGATGTCAATTCCGACATGCATACGCAATGTTCGGCCTCTAGGACCACAGCGCTGCGGCGCCATGTCACGCAAGCCAGCCAAGCTTCGCCCAGCGGTGGGGGCACCGCCGTTGCGGGGTGGCGAGCTGTTTCCGCTCGGCGCCGCAGCGCTTCGCGCTACGTGCGGAATGGTCGGCCTGAAACGTCGCGATGCGGAACATCTCGGCGTAGGCGTTGAAGAGCGTTGGCATTGTTTTGCCTCCTTAGCTGGGAGGATTAGACCGCCTCTAGCTGTCTGCTTCAAACGAGTATAACGTCCGCCTTGGATAACCTGAGATTATGCGAATGAAGCGCGGGCGGCTGCCGCTGACGGCATTGAGAAGTTTCGAGGCGGCCGGCCGGCATCTGAGTTTCAGCCGTGCGGCGGAAGAGCTTTTTGTCACCCAGGCCGCCATCAGCCGGCAGATTCGCGAGCTTGAAACGTTCCTGCGCCTGCCGCTGTTCGTACGTTATCACCGTCGCGTCGAACTGACCGAACCGGGCCAGAAGCTGTTGCAGCAGCTGATCAAAAGCTTCGACGATATCGATCAGCGGCTGTCGGAATTGGCCGGCGCGCRCACGCAATCGGTGGCCGGCGTCAGCGTCGAGCCGTCGCTGGCAGCCAGTTGGCTGGTGCCGCGCCTCAACCAGTTCCGCGAACTGCGGCCCGACATCGACATCGTGCTCGATGTCGATCCGCGCCTGATCGATTTCCGCAACGACCAGGCCGAACTTGCCTTGCGTTTCAGCGCTCACAGCACGTCGTGGCCGCGCAGTGAAGCGGAGCTGTTGGGGCCGGTCGTCGACTCGCCCGTACTCTCGCCCGCCCTGCTCGCCTCTGGCCCGGCTTTGGAAAGCCCTGGCGATCTGCGCCGCTACACCCTGCTGCATGAAGAAAACCGCCAGGGATGGGCACGCTGGTTCGAGGCCGCAGGCGCCACCGAAGCCCCTGTATCCGAGCGTGGGCCGCTGCTGGCAGACGCCGCTCTGTCGAAACAGGCTGCGATGCTCGGCCACGGTGTGGCACTTGGCGATCTGTTGCTGGTGCGTGAGGAGCTTGCGGCCGGAACTTTGGTCAAGCCGTTCGAGACCAACGTGGTGTGCGGCGGCTACTGGCTGGTGGCAAAAAGCCTGAGCAAACTGTCGGAGCCTGCACAAGCATTCGCCGATTGGATCAGGGCTGAGTTCGCCGAAAGTCTGCGCAATCTCGAAGATTGCTAAGCGGCGGCCTGCTTGCGCTCGATCTGGCCGATGGCATCAACGACAGCGTCGAAAGTCAGCATGGTCGAAGCGTGGCGCGCCTTGTAATCGCGCACCGGCTCGAGATATTTCAGATCGGCGAAGCGTCCCTCGGGCGGCGTGCCACCTTCCTTGAGCATGCGCAGCATGGTGTCCCTCACCGCACGTAGCTCATCAGCGCTCGCACCAACCACATGTTCGGCCATGATCGACGACGATGCCTGGCCCAGCGCGCAGGCCTTGACCACATGGCCAAAGTCGGTGACCAGGCCGTCTTCCAT
>NZ_JBFUIP010000023.1:0-48128 GCF_056401815.1 Aminobacter sp. P4_D5
GTCCCGGCAGGGGGATGAGGGGCAGCGCAAAGCTTCCCGCGCTTGGGCGGTTCTTTTCGTCGTCGTAGCTGCTTTCGTTTGGCTGTTTTCACTTCCCGCCCTCGCCGCTGAACTCCCCACCCTCACCGGCCGCGTCGTCGACAATGCCGGTATCATCGACCCGGCAACCGAAGCCGCACTCGTCCAGAAGCTGGCCGATTTCGAAAAAAAGTCTTCCGACCAGATCGTCGTCGCCACCGTTCCCAGTCTCGACGGCGAGGAGATCGAACCCTACGCCAACCGACTGTACCGCGCCTGGAAGCTCGGCCAGGCCGGCGAAGACAACGGCGTGCTTTTGGTCGTCGCGCCCAACGAGCGGCGCATGCGCATCGAGGTCGGCTATGGCCTGGAAGGCGTGCTGACCGACCTGCACACCAAGCTGATCATCGAAAACACCATGGTGCCGGCCTTTCGCGCCGGCGATTTTTCCGGCGGTATTTCCAAGGCCGTCGACGACATCGTCATGGTGGTCGAGGGCGACGGCGCCGAGCTCGAGGCCCGTGCCAAGCGTAACGAACAGACCGGCCTGACGGGCATGAGCGAAGACGACATCATTTTCTTCGTATTCGTCGCGCTGTGGATAGCCCTGTTCTTCGGCGGCATGGCGATGGCGGTCTTGCCGCGCATCTACGGCCGCAAGCTCGGGCCTGGCCGCTACATCTGGCTCGGCATGACCTTCAACTACGCCCAAGGCTCGGGCGGCGGTGGCGGGTGGAGTTCAGGCGGTGGTGGCTGGTCCGGTGGCGGTGGCGGTTGGTCCTCAGGCGGCGGTGGCTTCTCGGGTGGAGGCGGTTCGTCCGGCGGCGGCGGTTCTTCGGGGAGCTGGTAAGACGACATGACCCAAACCACGCTCAAACCCGGCGACCACCAACGCATCGCCACTGCCATCAGCGCCGCCGAGGCCGAAACGGCTGGCGAGATCTACTGCGTCGTCGCCCACCGCAGCGACGGCTATTTCTTCGCGGCAGCCTTTGCCGTCACTGTCGGGGTCCTGCTCGTCAGCCTGGCGGCAGCGTTCGCGCTCGAACATTGGTGGGTCGCGGTGCGGCTGCCGCATTTTGTCATCGTCCAGCTGCTTGCGGTCGCGGCCGCCTGCGCGCTGTTGTGGTGGGCACCTGGCTTGCGCATCTGGCTGGTGCCGCGCCGCCTGCTCTGGCGTGCCGCGCACGCCAATGCGCTTAGGCAGTTCTATGCCCGCAACATTCACCTGACGACGTCGCGCACGGGCGTGCTGGTCTTCGTCTCGCTGGCCGAGCGTTATGCCGAGGTCGTCGCCGATGCGGGCATCAACGCCAAGGTGCCACAACATGCCTGGGACGGCATCGTCGGCGACCTGATGGAGCAGGCCCGCGAAAACCGCCTCGCCGATGGCTTTGTTTCGGCCGTCGCCACTGTCGGGGCGCTGCTTTCCGAGCATTTCCCGGTGTCATCGGACGACGTCAACGAACTCGACGATCACCTCGTCGAAATCTAGCTTGCCGCCAAGGTGAGTCCATTTGGACACACCATGGCGTGATCCTCGTTCCCAATCGTGTGAAAGGCCTCTCCGCTAGCTGGCGGACTCTTTGCAACGGTCGAAACGCGGTTTATGGTTAAGAAACTATGAACACGCTGACCATCGACATCAGAAAAGCCGAGCCGCGCGATGCCCACGCCATCGCCGAGGTACACCATGAGGCTTGGCGCGGTGCCTACTCCGGCATCATTCCCCATCGCGCGCTGACAACCATGATCAACCGCCGCGGCGGCGAATGGTGGGCCAATGCGATCAGGCGCGCTGCGACCGTCCTGGTCATCGAGATCGGCGGCAAGGTCGCCGGCTACGCCACGCTCGGCCGCAACCGCGCCCGCGAGCTCAAGCAGCAAGGCGAGATTTACGAACTCTACCTTCGCCCCGAATGCCAGGGCATTGGTCTCGGCAGCCGCCTGTTCGCCGCTGCCCGCCAGCGCCTCGCCGACCACGGCCTCAAGGGTATGGTGGTATGGGCGCTCGAGGAAAACGAGAACGCCCTGTCCTTCTACACTGGTGCTGGCGGCCGCGACATCGCCGAAGGCGTCGAGGTCTTCGACCAGAAGGCACTGAAAAAGGTCGCCTTCGTCTGGGAATGATCCCTGGCTGACCAAAGTCGCTCGCCTTTGGTCGAATCAATATTGCATTGCACACGCGGCCCAAGGCGTTTATCGGGAGGCACCTTTAATCTGGAGCTTTCCCAATGCGCATCGACGCCATTTCGATCGGCAAGAATCCGCCCGAAGATGTCAACGTGATCGTCGAGGTGCCCGTTGGCGGGCAGCCGATCAAGTATGAGATGGACAAGGAAGCCGGCACGCTCGTCGTCGACCGTTTCCTCTACACCCCGATGCACTATCCGGGTAATTACGGTTTCGTGCCGCACACGCTCTCCGGCGACGGCGACCCGATCGACGTKCTGGTCTGCAACACCCGCCAGCTCATCCCCGGCTGCGTCATCAATGTGCGCCCGATCGGCGTGCTGGTGATGGAAGACAATGCCGGCCAGGACGAGAAGGTCATCGCCGTGCCCTCGCCCAAGCTGACCCGCCGCTACGAAAACGTCTTCAACMACACCGACCTGCCCGAGATCACGCTTCAGCAGATCGAGCACTTCTTTGCCCACTACAAGGATCTGGAGCCCGGCAAGTGGGTCAAGATCGAGGGCTGGCACGACGCGGACTACGCCAAGAAGATGATCGTGGAAGCCATCGAGCGCGCCAAGCAGCTCAAGGCCTGAGGCCTCTCGGGCTGGACAGGTTCAATCGCCAAAGGGCGCGGCCGGCTCAGCTGACCGCGCCCTCATTTTGTGTCTCATCGTCCGAATTGAACGGCGGCTCGCCGGCAGAGTACGCGCTCAGCCCTTCGCCAACGCCACCAACAGCCTGGCCAGGTCGCCGGCATCGCCTGCGATGCGCACGGTCTTCAGCCGCGACGTGCCGCCGGCGACCACCGACACTGACTTCTTGGGAATGCCGAGTGCCGTGGCGAGCAACTTTTCGAGCGCCGCATTGGCCTCGCCTTTTTCCGGCGCCGCGCGCACCCGTGCCGTCAGATGACTGCGCCCGTCGGCCGTCTGCTCGATGCCTTCGACAGCGTCCTTCGAGGAGCGTGGCGTCAGCCGTACGAACAACTCGAGCCCGTCGTCACGCTCCCTGAAGAAGCCGGACATGACGCGTCAGATGACGAGCGGCGCCACCGTGGTCAAGATGAACTGGCGCACGAAAAACAGCAACAGCAACAGGATGATCGGCGAGATGTCGATGCCACCGAGATCGGGCATCAAGCGGCGAATCGGCCGCAGCGCCGGTTCGGTCAGCCTGAACAGCATGTTGCCGATGGTGCCGACGACCTGGTTGCGCGGATTGACCACGTTGAAAGCATAGAGCCAGGAGAAGATCGCCGAAGCGATGATGATCCACCAATACAGGTCGAGGGCCAGAACGATCGTCTGAATGAGGGCGAGCATGCCGTTCTCCAATGAATTGCCGACATTTAGCCATTGCACGCCTGAGCGGCAAGCCCCGCCGCCGCCTGCGTACGCGCCGCGACGGGGACACGCCACGGATTTTTTGCTCCACTTGTCAGATTTGGCGGCTGCACCTGCCTTCAGAGCCGCATTGCGGTCAACACCTTTCGTCACCGTGCTATATCGCCCCTACGTCAACTGCTCGCTTGACAGACGCCGCGCGCAGCCAATAAATGCGGCCATCCGCTGGACGGGGCTGTAGCTCAGCTGGGAGAGCGCGTCGTTCGCAATGACGAGGTCAGGAGTTCGATCCTCCTCAGCTCCACCAGCGGATCAATTGGCTGATTTCCTCAGGATCAAGATCATTGCGCGGCCGCCCGAGCGCACTCCTGGAAGCGTAATGCGCCCATCCGCGCGGTTTTTGGCAATCGCGTCGGAAGGATGAAGGACGCATGGGTTTTGGATGGACATTGACGTCGCTGTCGAGGAAGCGCGCCTAGCGTCCCAATGCCCTCTTTGCTTCATGTTCGACAGGCCACCCACTCTCGACTCATCGACTTCAGTCGGGTAGCGCTTGGCGAAGGGACTTGATCGGCTGCCCTGAGCCGCCGTCAAACATGGAAAGCTGGCTGGACGTGAGATTGCGAAGCACCCTGCGGATCGTTTCCGCGATCATTCTCACGCTCGTCATCGTCGTTGCGACAGCCTGGGCCGCTCTTGCCCTGTGGTACCGGCTGCCTCTGCCAGAACTGGCCCGAGGGCTCGCCGCATGCCTGTTTGCCCTGCTCGGCTTCGCCACCGCCATTGCCCTGTTCAGCCGCTGGCACCTTCGTACGCTTGTGCCTTTCGCGGCCGCCTTCGCCGCGGTCCTATTGTGGTGGAGCACCATCCATCCGCCCGAACACGCCGATTTCGCGCCCGATGTCTCGCGTCAGGTGACGGGAACGCGCGACGGCGACATGCTGACGCTGACCTATGTTCGCGATTTCGAATGGCGCAGCAGAACCGACTTCACCGAGCGCTGGACGACCAGGACCTATGACCTGACCAAGCTCCAGACACTCGACCTGTTCATGTCCTACTGGGCCGGACCGGAAATGGCCCATGTCATCATGAGCTTCGGTTTCGAAGGTGGCGACTATCTCGCCTGGTCGATCGAAGTGCGGCGGCTCAATGGTGGCGCATTCTCGCCGCTCGCCGATCTGTTCAAAAGCAATGCCCTTGTCATCATCGCAGCCGATGAGCGCGACGTCGTCGGCGTCCGATCGAACGTCCGGGGCGAAGACGTCCAGCTTTATCGCCTCAGGGCTTCGCCGCAAGCCGCCAAGGCATTGCTGCTCGAGTATGTCGCTGATGCCAATGCGCTGGCAAAGACGCCGCGTTTTTACAACTCGATCACCACCAACTGCACCACCGTCATCGTCAAGATGATCCGTGCGGTTGGCGACATGATCCCGCTCGACTGGCGCCTGATCGTCAACGGCTACCTTCCCGAATATACCTATGATCAAGGGGCGCTCGATAGCCAGCTATCGATGCAGGAACTGCGCGAGCGCGCCCATATCCGTGAGCGCGCGCAGGCAGCCGGGCTGACCCCTGATTTTTCGCAGCTTATCCGCGTCGGCGTGCCCTCGCCTGTTCGGGCCGAGTAAGCGACGCGACGCGGCAGGAACCGACAGGGTCAGAAACTCGTCGTCAAGCTCACCCACAAGCGTCTGCCTTCCATCACAGCGTTATGCTCGGAGGTCTCAACCCTCTCGTCCAGCAGGTTGTAGACAGCGGCGTTCATCACGAAGTTTTCGGTGAACGCATAGGTGGCGCCCAGGTCGACGGTGGCATAGGCATCGTATTTGCGGCCAACCACCCCCTTGATCGCGACCGGTTTGCCGATTGTTCCAATGCGGGGGCCAGCGTTGATCTCGGCACCGTGATAGTTTGCAGATGCCCAGGCCGAAAGCCCATCCATCGGTGTTATCCAGTCGAGGCGTAGATTGGCCGTATGCTCAGGCGTGCGGGAGAGCGAGAAGCCGGCATAGACGCCTGTCTGCTGTTCGGAATGGGTGTAGGTATAGCTGCCACGGATCGAAAGCGCATCGGTCGCCTCCCAGCTCGCTGTCAGTTCCAGCCCCTGTATGATGGCGTCGTCGATGTTGTAATTGTACCAGAGGCGATAGTTGGGGTCTTCGCTCCAGCGCACCGGTTTGCCCGCACTGTCGAGCACCGGGGCATTGGCGATCTTGTCCTTGAAATCGGTGTAGAAATACGTCGCCCCCAAGGTGATGCCGTCATGGTTGTCCCACAGCGCGCCCAATTCAAAGCTGGTGCTGGTCTCCGCCCTGAGGTTTGGGTCGGCGATGATGACGCCGCAGGAGCCGTTCGGGCCATAGGTGCAGCCACCGCCACCGGTCGTGTAGGCATAGCCAGGTGAAATCGCCCGCACATCGGGCGCGCGGAAGCCCGTCGAGATGCCCCCTTTCAGCGTTAGCTGATCCGTGGGATTCCAGACGCCGTACAGCCGTGGGCTCGGGTGCGAGCCATATTCCTGGTGATTGTCCAGCCTGAGCCCGCCGGTCAGGGCAAAGCTGTCGGAGAGCCTCCATTCGTCTTCGGCAAACAGCGCCCACTGCAGGATCTGAAACTGCTCGTCACGGCTTGTCCTGCGGCCGGGATTCTGGTCGGTCAGCAATGCATCGAACACCTGCCCGCCCGTCACCAGCGTGTGCGAGCCGAGAAGCTCAAACGGCGTGGTGAACTTGCCATCGAGGACGGAGTTGCGGATTTCGGGCGAGCGAGGGTTTTCCACGAAGTCACGGCGCTTCTTGTCCCAGTTGAAGTTGCTGCGCTCGGCCCATTCCTGCTGGAACGAGAATTCGGAGGTCGTCCAGCCCCAGTCGCCGATATGCGTCAGCGACCAGTGATCGCGATCGTTGTTGTTGTATGTCGAAATGCCGTTTTCAGCGAGCGTCTGGCCGGTGTTTGCCTCGCGCCGTAGCCGCGACGTGCCGCCCTCAAGCCGGAATTCGTGATTTTCGTTCGGCACGAAAGTCAGCCGGCCGCCGAGCGTGCCTTCCTTGGCACCGGTGATGCCGCCGAGCAGCGAATCCTCGCCGCGCTTCAGTCCCTGGCCCCAGACCTGCAGGCCAAGCGAGTCCTTGAGGACAGGCCCGTTGAGATAGAATGTCCCTTGGCCAGTATCTCCAAATTCGCTGTGCTGCTGCACGGTCCCGTCGGTCGTGAACGAGCCCGACCACGTCTCGCCTACCTTGCGGGTGATGATGTTGATGACGCCGCCCATCGCGTCCGAGCCGTAAAGCGACGACATCGGCCCGCGAACGACCTCGATCCGCTCGATCGCCGCAAGCGGCGGCAAGAAGCTTTGCTCGAAACCGGCATTGCCATTAGCGCGCGCCTCACGTGTGCTCTGGCGCTTGCCGTCGACGAGGATCAGCGTGTACTGGCCCAGCAATCCCCGGATGAAGATATCCTTTTCGTTGGCCGGACCGGTCACGGTGACGCCTTGGACGTCGCGCAAGGCATCTGTCAGGTCGCGAAACGTGCCCCTCTTCAGTTCCTCGCGCGAAACAACGGTAATGCTCGCCGGAGCATCCTTGACGTTCTGCTCGAAGCCGGACGCAGTCACCACAAGCTGCGGCAGGACCGTGGTGTCGCTGGCCGCGGCCCGCTTTTGCGAGGTCTGCGCGAAAGCGGCGGAAGACACGAGCAATGCCATGGCCGACAGGCAGGTGCAGGCAAGCAACATGTGGACCCGAGGCAACCTGGCCTGCCTGACGCGCGCTCGACTGAAGCCCATGCGGCCTGCCCGGACAGCATCCATACGGTTGAAATTATTCATGAAAGCGCCCCATCACTTAAACTTGAGTATAAAAGTCTTCTTATTTATCGAATAGGGACGGTCAACCTTGGTGTTTGCGAGCGATTCCAAATTCAGAAAAACGCAATTTGGACCCGCGCCGGCATCTCGCCTGGGGTCTTCGCGTTTGATGACGAGTGGGCATGGACAGAACCGACCTGCATAAAGACCTGCCGCAAAAGTCGGCGAACCCAACCGGCGACGCTGCGGAGCCGCGTCTTGGCCAGCTCCGCCTGCTGGTGGCGCTGGATGCGCTTTTGGTTGAGGGCAGCGTCGGCAAGGCCGCCGCGAGGATGGGCCTTGGCGCTCCCGCCATGAGCCGGCTCCTGAAGCAGATTCGCGACCTCTATGGCGATCCGATCCTGATCAGGAGCGCACGTGGCATGGTGCCCACGCCATTCGCCGAAACGCTGCGCCTGCGGCTGCGGGCGGTGGCGGCGGAGACCGAACATCTGCTCGACCCGAAACGGGACGCAGATACTGGCGCAGCTTCTTCGGGCGCGCCCGATTGGAACCACGCCACGATCATCGATGCGCCGCCGCTTGCCATGCGTCCCAGCCTCTATCTGGAAGGAGAGCCGCTGCCGGCCGACTTTGCCCGCAAGCTGGCATCGATCGGCGGGGATGCCGCTCCTCGGCAAAGACTTGCCAGGCATATCGCAACGATCGGCGCCGGTACCGGCGGCGCCCGGCCACTATCCCTGGAGGAGGCAGACGAGGCGTTCTCGCTGCTGCTTGCCGGCGAGGCCGACCCCATACAGGTGGGGGCACTGCTGGTCGTCTTGCAGTATCGCGGACTGACGGCTGTCGAACTTGCGGGGCTGACAAGGGCAAGTCGGCGCCATCTCGATCCTTCTACGAGTCCGCCAAGGTTTGCCGATCTCGACTGGCCCGCCTATGTGTCGCCGAAATCGAGATCTGCCCCTTGGTTTCTGCAGGCCGCCCGGCTTGTGGCGGATGCTGGCTGCCGCGTTCTCCTGCACGGCAACAGCGGCAACGGGGCGGCAAGAGGCACGATCGGGATGGCAGCAGGCGCCATCGGCATTCCTGTCGCGGCGAACGTCACCGAAGCGAAAGAAATCCTGCAGGCGCAGCGCATCGCCTATCTGCCGCTCGCAGCGATGTCAGCGCAGCTTCATGGTTTGCTCGGCATATACAATCTTCTGGAGATGCGCTCGCCGCTCAGTGCCGTCGTGCACCTGCTCAACCCGCTGAACGCCGACGCTAGCCTGCTCGCGGCGTTTCGGCCCAACTACCGCGATCTGCACCGGGATGCTGCCGCCTTGCTCGACTGGCCGAGACTCGGCATTTTGGGCAACAGCCGCGATGTGGCGCAGGCCACGCCCTTTCGGGCGACGACCATGTTTACGCTCGACAATGGCAAAGCCGGCGAATTGCTCATTGCCTCGCAACCTCGGCCCAAGGCCGAGCTGCCGACAGGCCTCACCAGCTTCGAATACTGGCGGGCGGTGTGGTTTGGGAAAGCAAGGGACGAAACGGCGGAACGAATTGTCGTCGATACCGCCGCTGCCGCATTTGTGGCGTTAAACCCGATGCTGGCCTTCGACGATGCCCGTCGCCGGGCCGCAGAGTGCTGGCGCAGGCGCCTGGCGCCTACCTCAGCGCTTCAGCAAAGGTGACCAGGCGCCGGCGGTTCTCGCACCAAAGCGCGAGATTGATGCAGCCCACGCTCTTCCAGAAGGTCAGCTTGACGGTCTTGCTCGCATCGCGAAGCTCGGCATTGCTGTCGAAGCAGGCCTGCAGGCGGTAGAACGGCACGCGGCTGCACAAATGATGGATGTGGTGCAGGCCGATCGACCCGGTAAGCCACTGGGGCACCGCGGGCAAGGCATACCACGAGCTGCCGCCAAATGCCGCGACATGCAGGTCCCAGGCATCGCCGGCATCCCAGCGCGTCTCTTCGAACTGATGCTGGACATAAAACAGCCAGCCGCCGACCCAGGCACCCATCACCACGACCGGCAGTACCGCCAGCATCACAGCCCAGCCGGCCAGAAGCACAAGCCCGCCATAGACGACAACCAGTGCCACATTGAGCCCGCCAGCGCTGCGCCAGGCTTCGACGCGCGGAATGGCTTCGTTGTAGGGCAACCGGTGCATGATCAGGAAATAGATCGGCACGCCGATCACGATCAGAATGAACGGATTGCGGTAGATGCGGTACATCAGCCGCTGGCTGGTGGTCATCGCCTCATATTCGGCGACTGTGCGCGTATCGATGTCGCCGATGCCGCGCTTGTCGAGATTGCCCGACGAGCCGTGATGCACGGCGTGCGCCTTCTGCCACAGCGTATAGGGCGTGAAGGTGAAGACGCTCAGCACCCGGCCGATCATCCGGTTCGCTTCGCGCGAGCTGGTGAACGAGCCATGGCCGCAATCGTGCTGGATCGCAAACAGCCTGACCAGGAACGCGGCACAGACCGGCGCCACAAGCGCCAGCAAAAGCCAACGCCAGCCGCCGAGCACTGGCTCGGCATAAGCGGCGAGCCAGACCAAGGCCGCGCCCATCGCCAGGAACGGCACCAGCGTCACCGCCAATTCGAACGCCGCGCGGCGGTCGTCTGGATCGCGAAAGCGATTGCAATGCGATGCAAGCCGGCGAACCAGCGCTTTTTCAGCAGCATGACCTGCAGCCTGTGCAGACCCTGTAGGCAGGTCGTCCGCCGTGGACGACATCAATTTCGTCATTTAGTCCCCGAAATCTCGCTGCCAACTCGGTCAAGCGCGCCATTTGTCCATAAAGCGCGGCAAGCGCCATGGCTAGTGGCACCACCGTGGCATATTTGCTGAATCCAGCGTCCATGCACCGCTGCACGCAAATCATGGCGTTTTCCTGTTGAGTGCTTGCGCCATAACGTCTTAGGTCGCGGGTATCAGTCAGGATGGACCACCTGCCGCAGAGGAACTTGATCCATGGCTTCTTTGGAAATACCCGCCGGCTCGGCCAAATGGACGACGCTCCAAAGCCATCGCCTGTGGCTGATGCAGCAGGCTGACGCGCTGTTTTCCTTCTTTGAGCGCCAAAGCCTCAATCCGCTCGGCGGCTTTTATGACCTCGACGATCACGGCCGACCGCTGGTGCCTGGCGCCGTTCCAGGCAAATTCGCCGGCCGCCAGATCCATGCCACCACCCGCATGGTCCACTGCTTTTCCATCGCCCATCTGCTTGGCCGGCCCGGCGCCGACACACTTGTCGACCACGGCATGGATTTTCTGTGGAACGGCCATCGCGACGCGGTCGATGGCGGTTATTTCTGGGGTGTCGGCTATGACGGGCCGACCAACGACACCAAGCAGGCCTATGGCCACGCCTTCGTGCTGCTCGCCGCCTCGAGCGCCAAGGTCGCCGGCCATCCCGACGCCGATCGCCTGCTGACCGACATCTCGACAATCCTCTCCGAGAAATTCTGGGAAGAGGCACACGGCGCGGTGGCGGAAGAATTCACCCGCGACTGGAAACCCTTCGACAGCTATCGCGGCCAGAATTCCAACATGCACCTGACCGAGGCGCTGATGGCCGCCTTTGAAGCGACTGGCGACAGCACCTATTTGTCGATGGCCGAACGCATCGCCGACCTGATCATCCGCCGCCATTCAGCCGCCGCCGGCTGGCGCCTGCCCGAACATTTCAGCGCCGACTGGAAGGTCGACCGCGACTATTCCGGCGACCCGATGTTCCGCCCATACGGCACCACTCCCGGCCATTCGCTCGAATGGGCGCGGCTTTTGCTGCAGCTTTGGGAACTCGGCGGCCACAAGCTCGCCTGGCTGCCCGACGCCGCAAAGAACCTGTTCGGACAGGCAACCGCCGATGGCTGGGACGTCGCTAAGGGCGGCTTTTACTACACGCTCGAATGGGACGGCTCGGCCCGCATCAAGGACCGCTACTGGTGGCCGTGCTGCGAGGCACTCGGTGCGGCCAGCTTTCTCAACGCCATCGATGGCGACCAAGCCTATGAGGAGTGGTACCGGCGCATCTGGAGCTTCTGCGCCACCCGCTTCATCGACCGCACCAATGGTGGCTGGCACGCCCAGCTCGACAACGATCTCAAGCCGAATGCCGGCCCGTTCTACGGCAAGCCCGACATCTACCACGCGCTCCAGGCCTGCCTGATCCCGCTTTTGCCGACCACCGGCAGCATCACGCGGGGCCTCGCCACAACCCGCGTCCAGATCTAGCGATTCAGAACTACAATCAAAGCGTGCGAGCCGAGGCTCACCGCCAATGCGCCGCCACCTGATTGCCGAAGATCGCGCGCTGCATCGAACCGGCCAGCGTCGCCGCATAGGGCGTGGCGATGTGGTGCCGATCACGGAAGGTCAGCTTGCCGCCGATCATCGCCGGACAGGTGACGTCATTGCAGAATAGTTCTGTAAGATCGACATATCTGACGCCCGCCAGACCGGCAGTCGCTGCCTGTTCGGCCTGGGACACCCGCTCGTCGATCGCTTCGTTTCTCGGCGTGTCGCAGACGCTCGATTTCCTGCCCTGCCACAACGAGCGGGCGACGCAGCGGTCGAGATACGACTTGTGCACGGGAACGTCCCTGAGCAGGACGACCTCGGCGTTTGTGTCGCGAAGTGCCTTGAGCGACGCCCGCAGGCCCTCGGCCCAGACATTGCGGCTGACAAGATGGTCCAGACCGCCATTCACGTCATTTTCGACATAGCTGTACGAAAACTGCGCAACAATCACCGTGTCGGGCTTCAGTTCGGCGATTTCTTTCATCGCTGATTTCCGCCACGCGTCGCATTCGGAATAGGCCCGCATCAGGCGCACGTTCCATGTCGGCACCGCCGCGACCGAACAGGAGGATTTCAGATACGTCACCACGCGCCAGTTGTTGGCCTCGGCGACCTTTGCCAGTGGCGTCGACCAATGGTCGGCATGCGAATCGCCGAAAAGCACGATCGTCTTTCGCGGCTGGGATGCGCCGAGACTGCAGCTGCGCGGTTTCGTTTGCTCGAGGCTGGCGACGCAATTAGTGTCGATCTCGCGCGCCGATGAAGACCGCGCCGCACTCTCCGCGATCAGCTTCTGGTTCGGATCGACACTGCGCGCCGCGATCTGGGACGCCCCATAAGACAACGTCACGCCAAGCGAGGTGAGCAGTGCCGCAAGCCCCAGCGAGCGTGCCGAACCGGCTGAAAGCCAGCCATTCAGCCGCACCGGGTTTTCAACGAAACGATAGCTGAGATAGGACAAGGCAACCGTCACCAGCAGGCACGTCAGCCGGCCGGCGAGCGAAAGGTCGGGCCAAAGGATCGTTGCATAGACGATAACGGGCCAATGCCAGAGATACAGCGAATAAGACAGCCTTCCGGTCCATTGGAACGGTGGCAGCGACAGGAGTGCCGCCGGCCCGGCGGCACTCCGTCGGGCACCGGAAAGCAGCAGCATCGCCGTGCCTGAAACGGGAACAAGCGCGATAAAACCTGGAAAGGGATCGGTTTCCGACACGGTCAGATAGGTCGCTGCGATCAGCCCGATGCCGGCCCAGCCCATCGCAGGCGAGAAACGAAAACCCGAGGCCCACCGTTCGGCAACCGCGAACGAGACAAGACCGCCGACGGCGAATTCCCAGGCGCGCAGCGGCGAGAAATAGAAGGCCCAGGGCTGCGAAACCACAGTCATCCAGGCACTGGCCGCAAACGACACGACCGCAGCCACGCCAAGGAAAAGCACCATGCCTTTTTCGCCCGGTCGAAACCGCGCGGCCAAAAGCAACAATGCCGGCCACAGCAGGTAGAACTGCTCCTCGACCGACAGCGACCAGAAATGCAGGAACGGGTTGTTTGCGGTGTCCGCGGCGAAATAATCGAACGACCAGCGCAGCAGCCACAGATTGATGACATAGCTGGAAGCAAACAGCGCGCCTTTGGCATAGAGCTGCTGTTCCGATGGCGCCAGGATGAAATAGCCGGCCGCAAGCGTTACCGCGATCACCAAAAGCGACGCCGGCAGCAGGCGCCGCGCCCGGCGTCCATAGAAGCGCCAGAGGTCGACCGTGCCGCAGCAGTCGATCTCCTGCATCAGGTGCCTGGTGATCAGGTAGCCGGAGATGACAAAGAAGATATCGACGCCGATGAAGCCGCCGGGCAGGTCGGACATGCCGAAATGAAAGGCGACCACGCCGCCCACAGCAATGGCGCGCAGGCCTTCGATGTCGGGCCGAAACGTCGAGGGAGGTGCGCTGATGCCTTCACCCGTGAGCTTGTTGAACATGCCGGCAAGATCGGCGACGTGAGGCGACCGGACAATTCAAACTATGTTGCAATGCAATATGCCGTCCGGCGGGCGATCAGCCCTGGTGCCTTGGAAACAGGGGCGTTGCGGCCCCTCCATTCCGTAACGCGCGGCCGGAATTTTCTCGCCGATAACGCGTAGACATGTCCTGCAGCCTGGGCCGGGCCTCTGGCTATGACAGGCAAAAGCTTTGATCCAGCCACACAAAATCGGCCCGCTGCGCTGGAAACTGCGCTATTGCAGCGCCGTCGGCTCGAAGCGATCTTGGCCGGCGTTGCAACAGGTGCTTTCGCCCGCCCCCATGACATCCCAGCCCGCCACAGCACCCGAACAGCGCTTCGCCGCCTTTCGCCATGGCGCATTCGCGCGTTTCTGGATCGCGCGCTTCCTGGCCACCTTCTCGACCCAGATCATCTCGGTCGGTGTCGGCTGGCAGGTCTATGACCTCACCCGCAATCCTTTCGACCTCGGCCTTGTCGGCGTCATCCAGTTCGCGCCAGCGCTTCTTTTGGTGCTGGTCACTGGCGTCGTCGCCGACCGTTTCGGCCGCAGGCTCATCATGGGTCTGGCAGCCCTTGTCGAGACGGCCTGTGCTGCTGCCCTGCTCGCGCTGATCTACCACGGCCTTGCCAGTCCGCTGCCGATTTTCGGCGTGCTTGCGGTGTTCGGCATTGCGCGCGCCTTCTTCGGCCCGGCCTCGGCCTCACTCGTTGCCAATCTGGTGCCGACTGAGGATTTCGCCAATGCCGTTGCCTGGAATTCGTCGGCCTGGCAAACAGCCACCATCGTCGGACCGGTCGCAGGTGGCCTGCTCTACGGCATCTCGCCGTCGGCTGCTTATGGTGCGGCAACCTGTTTGATGCTCGCCTCGGCGGTCCTGATCTTTTCGATCCCCAAGCCCAGGCAGCGCAGCGAGACCAGCAAGCCATCGGTCGAGACGCTGTTTGCCGGCTTCCGCTACATCTGGGGCGAAAAGATCGTGCTCGGTGCCATCTCGCTCGACTTGTTTGCGGTGCTGTTGTCGGGGGCTGTCGCCCTGTTGCCGATCTACGCCCGCGATATCCTCGAGCTTGGGCCGTGGGGCCTCGGCCTCTTGCGCGCGGCCCCGGGCGTTGGCGCCATCATGGTTGCCGTCTGGCTTGCCGGCCATCCGATCCGCGATCACGCCGGCCGGATCATGTTTTTCTTCGTCGCCTTGTTTGGCGTCTTCACCGCGATATTCGGCTTTTCGACAATACCGTGGCTGTCGATCGTTTGCCTCGCCTTCATCGGCGCCACCGACATGGTCAGCGTCTACATCCGCGAAACGCTGATCCAGCTCTGGACGCCCGACCATGTCCGCGGCCGCGTCAACGCGGTCAACGGCGTCTTCGTCGGCGCCTCCAACGAGCTCGGAGAGTTCCGCGCCGGCACCATGGCCGCCCTCATCGGCACAGCCCCCGCCGTGGTCTTCGGTGGCATCGGTGCCGTGGCGGTCGCCGGAATCTGGGCCTGGACGTTCCCGGCGCTGCGGAAGGTCAGGCGTCTCGACGGAAGGGTGTGACGTTAGGGGAGTAGGGGAATAAGGCAGTAGGGCAGTAGGGCAKTAGAGTTCGCTTACTGCCCTACTGCCCTACATCCCCAAATATCTTCACCAGAAACTCATCAAGCCATCGCTTGAGATGCATGTCCCAGATCAGCCGGCCGCCGAGATGGTCCCGGCCGGGTTGGGCACCGGGCAAGACAAAACGCTCGGCCCCGCGCACCACCCAGCGCTGCATCATCACGCGTGTCAGTTCGGCATGAAACTGGATGCCCCAGGCGTTGTCGCCATAGCGGAAGGCCTGGTTGGGATAGGTGTCGGATGATGCCAGCAGGACCGCATCGCTTGGCAGCGAAAAACCCTCGCGGTGGAACTGGTAGACCATTTCGGGCCAGTGCATCAGCTTGCGGCCGTCGTCGGTCGCCTTGATCGGATACCAGCCAATCTCGACCAGCCCCTCGCCATGGCCCTCGACCTTGCCGCCGAGATGGTTGACCAGCATCTGCGCACCCAGGCAGATGCCGAGGAACGGCCGGTTCTCGACAAGTGGCACGGCCAGCCAATCGGTCTCGCGGCGCACGAACTCGTCGTGATCGTTGGCGCTCATCGGCCCGCCGAACACCACCGCACCGGCATGTCCGTCGAGCGTTTCAGGAAGGTGGTCGCCGAGCGGCGGCCGGCGAATGTCGAGGTCGAAACCGTTCTCCATCAGCACATGGCCGACACGACCGGCGCTGGAATGCTCCTGATGCAGCACCACCAGGATCTTTGATCTCGCCCTCCCCGGCATCGAACCCCTACTCGTTCGTTTCAGATTCGCCGGGAAGCGACGCCTTGCGCGCAGCCTTGCGCTTGGCCTCGATACGGTCGCGGCTGTCGATGCCGATCAGTTCGGCAATGCGCCAGATGGTGTTGTCTTCCATCTCGTGCAGCTCGCCGTCGGCATAGACGATCTCCCACATCATGCCGATGAAGTCCTTGCGCGCCTCCTCATCGAGGCTACGCTTGAGCACGCTGGTGAAGGCATAGAGATCGATTGCCTCGTTGTCGGCCTGCTCACCGGCCTTGATCAGCCGATCGAGTTCAACGCCCGATACGCCGTAACTCTGGCTCAGAAGCTGCTTGGCGCGCTCCCACTCGACGTCCTGCCGGTCGCCGTCGGCATTCATGACGTGATACATCAGCGCCGCTGCGGCCACGCGCGTATCGTCGTCGGGCGAATGCCTGGAACCTGCGGCGGGCAGGTCTTTCAGAAACGAAATCATGCGTTCGAACATAGCCGAATCCTGTTTGAGCAAGCCTAGATCTAGGTTCGGTGGGACATCAAAACAAACGGAACCGCTTCTGGGCGTTTTCCCGCGCCACATCAGGATCGACACCGGGATCGTCGGGCAAGCGGATCGGTTCGACCTTGTCGTCGTCCACGAGCCCTGCGACAGGGTCGGGCGCCGGCGCCACAACCTTCACCGCTTCAGCGCTCTTTTCCGGCTCGATATCACTTTCCACTGTCACATCGACGATATCATCGCCGGCTGGCTGCGCCGCCCGGATCGCCGGGATCGCAACGCGTTCGGCAGGTTCATCATCATGCTGTTCGATCAGATGGCCAAGCCGCTCCTCGGGCGCGCGCCATTCGAAAGCATCGAGCCTGCCGGTAACTGGCGAAAACGGC
The DNA here is from genome assembly GCF_056401815.1 of Aminobacter sp. P4_D5. Lineage (NCBI taxonomy): Bacteria > Pseudomonadati > Pseudomonadota > Alphaproteobacteria > Hyphomicrobiales > Phyllobacteriaceae > Aminobacter > Aminobacter sp. P4_D5. The sequence goes on from NZ_JBFUIP010000023.1 coordinate 16,852, forward strand.
GCCCAGCGCTCTGATACCACGCCGTCGGCGACCCAGGCGGGGTCGCGCGGCGCACGTACCGCGCGCGACAGCCACTGCCGCACCTTGCCCTGGTCGCCGGTCTGCGCTTCCTCGATGTCGGCGAGCAAAAGATACGCGCCCTCGCGTGGCTGCATCCTGGCCGCAGCTTCGGCCTCGCTGCGGGCAAGCGCATAGTCCTGCGCCTCCAATGCCGCCCGTGCGACGGCGAGCGAGGATTCAGGATGGTTCTGCTTCAAAGACTGCAGCTTCTTTGCCCGCGCCAGCCGGTCAAGCACGGCATCACCGGAACGGCCATGGACGTAGAGCTCGGCGATATCAGGCTGCGGCTCGGCTTTCCACGCAGCCTCAAGCACCTTCGAGCCCTTGCGCACGTCGTTCTGGCGAAACAGCGTCTTGGCGGCAATGATCGCCGCTGGTCCAAATTCCGGCCGCAGGCGGTTGGCTTCGAGTGCTGCGGTACGCGCGGTGTTGAAGTCGCTGTCGAGCAGCGACATCGCCTTGGCACACAGAAGCACCGAACGCCTGTTGTTGGCCACGTCGCGCTCGATCTGGCGCGTCGATTTCTGCGCATCGACAAGGGCCAGCGCCCCGTCCCAGTCGCCGCGCTCGGTCTTTTCCTCAAGCGTCGAATCCGCCGCCCAGCCGAGCTGCGGCGCAAGCCCGGCAGCACGTCCGGCATAGTGGCGCGCAGCTGCCCGGTCGCCCAGCCTCTCGGCCTCAAGATAAAGCCCGCGCAGGCCAAGCAAGCGCATTTCAGGATCGTCGAGCATCGTCTCGAATTTCTGCCGGGCGCCGTCATGGTCGCCTTCCAGCAGCGAGGCCTGGGCGTCGAGCAGATGGATCAGCGGCTCCTGGTCGGAACGGATCAGCTTGGCCGCTTCCTTGTTTTTCTTGCGCGCAAGCGCGGCGTCGCCAGCACCGGCCGCGATCATGCCGGTCGACAGCGCCTGATAGCCCCGGTCGCGCCTACGAGCGCGGAAATGCCGGGCAATCGTGTAGGGGCTGTTCCAAATCGACTTGGTCAGCCACCACAGCAGCATGACAGCCACGACGATTGCGGTGACCGTCACCGCCGCCACCATCAGGCTGACCTTGTACTGATAACCGCTGAAGGTCACCACCATGTCGCCCGGGCGGTCAGCCAGCCAGGCAAAGCCAAGCCCGAGCGCAAAGACGACGGCGAGGAAGAACAGGATGCGGATCATCTGGTGCCCCTCATGCCTTCATCGCGCCGGCGACGAGCTTGTCGACCAGCGTTTCGACGTCCAGCCGCGCCTTGAGCTTGGCGATGAAGTCCGCGCCTGCGGCTTTCGCCGTCTCCGGCAGCGTGTCGTATTCGGCGAGCGCCTTGGCGAAATCGCCCTGGTTGACCGCCACTTCCAGGCGCGCCACCGTTTCCGGTACGCCAGCGCCCTCGACGGCACCGATCGGCCGCACCTGCACCAGCTGCTCGGCGCTCGAAACCAGCCGCTCGAAGATGCCGGCGTTCTCGTTGACCGGCTTGGCCGCCGCGATCATCGCATTGGCCGCCGCATCGGTCGCAGCCACGATCTCGGCGCGTGTCGGAACGCCCTTTTCGGCTTGCGCCCTGAGTGCCRCCAGTTCGGGCGCGTCGGGCGAAATGGCAGCGAAAGTTTCGAGTTCGGCACCAAAGCCCGCCCCGCGCTCGACCGCCGCCTTGAGCGCCGATGCGGCAATCGCCATCGCGATCTTGGGCTGCGACGCCTGCGCCTCGACCTTGGTAGCAAGCGAAGAAACCGACTGCTCCAGCGTCGCGATCTTGCCATCGTCGACCGTCGTTGCCTCGCCTGTTGCCTTGATGGCTGCGTCGAGGGCGGCGATGCGCTCGTTCAGCGCCGTGAATTCGGAAGCCGGCGCCCCATCCTGGCTCAGCGACGAAACAGTGGTTTCGATCTGCTTGATGCGCCCGTCGAGCCCGGCAAGCGCGTCGCTCGATCCGGCCTGGCCGGTTGTCGATTTCAGGGCCTCGACTTCGGTTTTCACCTGGCCGACTTCGGTCTTGAGCCCGTCAAGCTCGCCCTTGAGTTCGCTGCCAACGCTCGAAGCGCCGAGATCGGCAATTTGTGACTTCAGCGAGGCGATTTCGCTTTGCATCTGCTCGCCGCCGCCAGCCGGCCCAGTTGCGCCACCGGGCGCGCCAAGCACGCCGGCATATTGCAGCCCGCCCGCCACCAGAAGGGCGATCAGGCCACCAGCCAGGCCGGGCAACATGCCTGAAGTGGACTGCCGCGGCGCCGGCGCAGGTGACGCCGCGCGTGAGGTGCTTGAACTGCTGGCGCTCGACGACGATTTCGGCGCTTCGGCCTCAGGCTGTCGCGTCGGCTGTGCATTGTCGAAACTGTAGTCGTAGGATGCGTATCCCGCATCGACCTTGGCAGCCGTCTCRCTGGATTCCGGCTTTGCCGTCTTGTCCAATGCCTCCTCGCCCATCGCTTCCGAAACGGGCTCGTGCACGGCTTCCGCCTTGGCTGCGTCTTCGACGCGCGAAACCGCGCCCGGCTCCAGCTCGATGGTCACCGGGTCGCGATGCGTCTTTGAGTGGCGCGTATTCGGCGTCTTGACCATGCTTGGGGCTCCGCGATTTCATTGGCACAGGTCCCGCAAGCGGTGCGGGGTCGAAGATCAAAATCAGTAACACCCACCGTCCCGCGAAAAAAGGCCGCGTGATGGCGCAGTCACTCCAACGTCAATCCGGCTCACCGAGAAGATCAAGCAGCGCATCCTCGTTGGGATCCGGCGCAACCGCGACGCGCAGGCCCTCGACCAGCGCCGAGGCGATGCGCCCGGACAGGCAAAAACAGGTTGCGCCGCGCATCAGCAGATCAGCCTCCGCATGCATTTCCATCAAGGTGCCGAAGGCCGCGGCCGAGCGCGCCGAATAGAGCAGCACCGCGTCGATAGGTTGCCCGCCAAGCTGTTGGCGCACGAAAATCGGATCAGGTGCCAGCGCGATCGTGTCGTAGGTCTCGATCGGCACCACCTTGGTACCATTCAAACCGAGGCGGCGTTCGAACTCCGGCATCCGCACGCGACCGCAGAGATAGGCAAGCGTGGCCGTCCCAAGTTCGATTGCAATCATGTCGGCAAGGGCGGCGGCATCGCCAGGGCCTTCGTTGACGGAGAAAAATCCGGCTTTGCGCGCGCTCTCAGCGGTCCGTACGCCCACTGCATGGCATGGCAGTTGCCGCAGCCGCTCGATCAGCCCGCTTGGCGCGTGGCGCAACGCATTGGCGCTGGTCACAGCCACTGCCGTCGCATCGGTTGGAACGCTTCCGCGCACAACCGGCAAGGCGCGCGTTTCGGATAATGGCAGAAGCACCGGCTCGAAGCCGAGCGCTTCAAGGCGCCGCGCGGTGCGGGTGGCGCCGGGATCCGGCCTCGTCACCAGCACACGGCGTGCCATCTAGCTCCACCCCTCGAAGAATTTTTCGCCGGCTCGCGCCCTGACGTCTTCACCGGCCTTCCGGCCAATCGTTGCCGCATCGGCTGCAACGCCCTCGGCCCTGGCTTCGTGCCACAAGGTACCATCCGGCGTCAGGATCAGGCCGGAAAATGACAGCCTGTCGCCATCGATCACAGCGTATCCGGCAATCGGTGTCCGGCACGAGCCGTCGAGTGCGGCGAGAAACGCCCGTTCGCAAGCCAGCGCCTGTCCGGTTGGCCTATGGTCGATTGCCGAAAGCTTGTCGGTGACATCTGTGTCGCCGATGCGGCTTTCGATGCAGATCGCGCCTTGCCCCGGTGCTGGCGGGAAAACGTCCAGCGGCATCAGGTCGGTGATGATTTCGGCAAGTCCGAGACGCCGCAGGCCGGCATTGGCAAGGATGGTGCCCTGCGCCACGCCTTCGTCGAGCTTGCGCAGGCGCGTCTGCACATTGCCGCGAAACATCACGACGTTAAGGTCGGGCCGCATGCGCCGGATCAGCGCCTGGCGGCGGAGCGACGACGAGCCGACGACAGCACCTTCAGGCAGTTCCATGATCTTGGGCGCGGCGCGGCCGATGAACGCATCGCGCGGATCCTCGCGCGGCAAGAACGCCGACAGTTCGAGTCCGTCGGGCAACTGCGTCGGCATGTCCTTGGACGAATGCACGGCGAAGTCGATCTCGCCCGAATAAAGTGCCTCTTCCAGCTCCTTGGTGAACAAGCCCTTGCCGCCGGCCAGCGACAGCGGCCGGTCCTGGATGCGGTCGCCGCTGGTCGAAATCGTCACGATCTCGAACGCTTCTTCCGGCAAGGCGTGCGCCGCCATCAGCCGCGCCCGCGTCTCATGCGCTTGCGCGAGCGCCAGCAGGCTGCCGCGTGTTCCGATTCTCAAGGCTCTTGTTTGCATAGCGCTTGGTCCGTGATAACCCCGCGCTGGCGGGGCGGTCCCGTACCTCCTATCTAGGAATTTACCACCGGGCAATCATGCAGGGTAGCGACCAATTGATCCGTGTTCTGGGCATCGAGACGAGCTGCGACGAAACCGCGGCCAGCGTCGTTGCGCTCGAAGCAGGCAAAGCGCCGCGCATTCTGTCGAGCACTGTCTTCAGCCAGATCGAGGAACATGCGGCCTTTGGCGGCGTCGTTCCGGAAATCGCCGCGCGCGCCCATGTCGAAGCGCTCGACGGCATTGTCGAGGCAGCGCTTGAGGATTCGGGCCTGTCGCTTGCCGACATCGACGCGATCGCCGCGACCGCCGGCCCCGGCCTCGTCGGCGGGCTGATCGTTGGACTCATGACGGCCAAGGCGATTGCCGCTGCCGCCGGCAAGCCGCTGATTGCCATCAACCATCTCGAAGGCCATGCGCTGACCGCGCGGCTGACCGACGGGCTCGACTTCCCCTATCTGCTCTTGCTGGTCTCCGGCGGCCACACCCAGATCGTTCTGGTCAAGGGTGTTGGCGACTATCAACGCTGGGCCACCACCATCGACGATGCGCTTGGCGAAGCATTCGACAAGACCGCCAAGATGTTGGCCCTGCCCTATCCCGGCGGACCCAATGTCGAAAAGGCTGCACAGTCGGGCGATGCCACCCGCTTCGTCTTCCCGCGCCCGATGAAGGGCTCGGCTCAACCCGATTTCTCGTTCTCCGGCCTCAAGACCGCCGTGCGCCAGGCAGCGACTGCCGTGGCACCTCTAAGCGATCAGGATGTCGCCGATATCTGCGCTTCGTTCCAGGCGGCCGTAGCCGATGCACTCGGCGACCGCGTCAAGCGCGCACTGGCGCGTTTCCGCGACGAATTCCCTGACAGCAAAGCACCGGCCCTCGTCGTTGCCGGCGGTGTCGCCGCCAACAAGCAGATCCGCGCCTTGCTGGAAAAGCTCTGCGCCGACAACGGCTTCGGCTTTGTCGCGCCGCCCATGGCGCTGTGCACCGACAATGCCGCCATGATCGCCTGGGCCGGTATCGAGCGGCTGCGCGCCAATCTCGTTGAACCAGACGCATTCGATTTTGTGCCGCGCTCGCGCTGGCCGCTGGACAGCGTCTCAGCACCCGTGGTCGGCTCCGGCAGGCGGGGAGCCAAGGCATGAGCGCATACAAGGTCACCGTTCTCGGCGGCGGCGCCTGGGGCACGGCCCTGGCGCTCGCCATGCTGCACGCGGGCCATGCCGTCACCTTGTGGGCCCGCGACAGCGAAAGCGTCGAAGCCATTCGCAGCGGAACCAACCCCCGCTATCTCCCCGGCATCACGTTTGAGACCGGCATCGCCACCACCACCGACCTCGCCGTGGCCCTTGCCGGCACTGACTGCGTGCTGGTCGTCACCCCGGCGCAGGCACTGCGTGCCGTGCTGACCCAGGTCAAGCCGCATGTCACAGCCCACGTGCCTCTGGTGCTTTGCGCCAAGGGCATCGAGCGCGATACCGGCAGGCTCCTGTCGGCCATCGCCACGGAGATTTTGCCCGAAAACCCGGTCGCCGCACTGTCCGGCCCAAGCTTCGCCACCGACGTGGCGCGGGGCCTGCCGACTGCAGTTGTCGTTGCTTCGGAAGACGAAGCCCGGGCCTCGGCACTCGCCTTGCGCTTTTCCGCCGCCAATCTGCGCTGCTATTCGACCGACGACCTGATCGGCGTCGAGATCGGCGGCGCGCTGAAGAATGTCTTCGCCATCGCCGCCGGTGCCGTCACCGGCGCTGGCCTCGGCGCCAGCGCACAGGCAGCGCTTGTCACGCGCGGCTTCGTCGAGTTGCGCCGCATCGGTGCGGCTTTCGGCGCCCGTCCGGAAACGCTGATGGGCTTGTCCGGCCTCGGCGACCTGATGCTGACCTGCTCGTCGGTACAATCGCGCAACTTCGCTTATGGCGTGGCGCTCGGCAAAGGCGAGGAACTTTCCGGCCGGCCGCTCGCCGAAGGCGTCGCCACGGCCTACATCGCCGCGCGCCTGACCCGCGAGCGCGGCATCGACGCGCCGATCGTCGAAGCGGTCGCTGCCCTGCTCGATCGCGCCATCACCATCAATGAGGCCGTCGCCGGCCTGATGACCAGGCCGCTGCGCGCCGAAGCCGACTGAACTCCTGAACCAAAGAGGATATGCAAACATGCTTTTCGCACTGATCTGCAAGGACAAGCCGGGCCGTCTTCAGGTTCGCCTCGACGCGCGTCCCGATCACGTCGCCTTCCTCAACGATTTGAACGCCAAGGGCGCCCTCAAATTCGCCGGCCCCTTCCTTGACGCCGACGGCAAGCCGGACGGTTCCCTCGTGGTCATCGAGGCCGCCGATACATCATCAGCCCAGGCGATCGCCGACGCCGATCCCTACGCCAAGGCCGGGCTGTTTGAGAACGTCCAGATCCGGCCGTGGAACTGGGTGTTCAACAATCCGGCCAGCGCCTGATTCCAGCCGAGCAGATCGAGGGGACGCAACGAATGAGCGACAAGAATTACTGGCTGTTCAAATCCGAGCCGTTCAAATTCTCCTGGGAGATGCTGAAGGCCAAGGGCAAGGAAGGCACGCAATGGGACGGCGTGCGCAATTATCTCGCGCGCAACAACATGCGCGCCATGCAGATTGGCGATCTCGGCTTTTTCTACCACTCCAATGAGGGGCTGGAGGTCGTCGGCATCGCCGAAGTCTGCGCGCTGGCGCATCACGACACCACCACCGACGATCCACGCTGGGAATGCGTCGACATCCGCTACCACAGCGAGATTCCTCAGTCCGTCACCCTCGTCGACGTCAAGGCCAATCCGGCACTTGAGAAGATGGCACTGGTCACCTCGATGCGTCTTTCCGTCCAACCGGTGACACCGGACGAATGGCAGGAAGTCTGCCGCATGGCCGGGCTCAACAAGGCGCCGTGACGACAGGTTCCGTGGCAAAACTCACACCCGAGAGCGCGGAAAACTTCATCCGCGCCAACACGGCACTGATGCGGCCGCCGCATGTGCCCGAAGTCGCGCTCTATCTCGCCGACGAGGCGCATGATCTCTGGCATCGCACCGAAGAACAGCTGGCCGAGATCGGCCTGCCGCCGCCCTTCTGGGCCTTTGMCTGGGCCGGCGGACAAGGGCTGGCGCGTTATGTGCTCGACCATCCTGATACAGTTGCCGGCAAGCGCGTGCTGGATTTCGCTTCCGGCTCCGGTCTTGTCGCCATCGCCGCCATGCAGGCGGGTGCTGCTTCAGTCGTCGGCGCCGACATCGACCCATTCTGCGAAGAAGCGATCCGGCTCAATGCCGATGCCAACGCGGTTGACGTCCATTTCATTGGCGCCGACCAGGTCGGGCGCGACGATGGCTGGGACGTCGTGCTCGCCGGCGATGTCTTTTACGAAAAGCCCTTCGCCGACCGTCTCATACCGTGGTTTTCGGCCCTGCGCCAACGCGGCGCTGACGTGCTCGTCGGCGACCCCGGCCGCTCCTACCTGCCCAAGGAACGTCTGGAAAAGCTCGCCACCTATGAGGTGCCGGTCACCCGCGCGCTCGAGGACGCCGAGGTCAAGCGCACCACCGTCTGGCGCTTCGCCTGACTAAGTCTGCGTCTGCGCCGCCTCTTCCAAAATCCATTCCCGGAACGCGACAATCCGCGGATCTTCGGCAGTCGCCTTGGGATAGACAAGGAAATAGGCGAACTCGCGCGACACCTTGATGCCCAGTTCAAACGGCCGCACCAGCCGCCCCTCTGACAGGTCATTGGCGACCATGGCGAAATCGGCAAGCGCTACCGCACTGCCGTCGATCGCCACCTGCACTGCGTCGGACGAATTGGTGAAGACGATCGAGCGGCTGTCGTCGAAATCGTCGACGCCGGCGGCCGCCATCCACATGCGCCAGTTCGGCCAGGTCACGCCTTGCTGCGACCATTCGATGTGGACGAGCGTGTGGTGGAACAGGTCGCGCGGCACGCGCAGCGGCGGCCCCGACGCCAGCAGCTTGGGGCTGCACACCGGGATGATCATGTTGTCGAACAACCGCTCGGCGACGAGGCCCGGATACTTGCCCATGCCAAAGCGGATGCCGACATCGACGTCGTCGAGATCGAAGTCGCGCACGTCGTAGCTGATGTCGAAACGCAGATCGATATCGGGATGCAGCTTGCGGAAACCATCGACGCGCCGCATCAGCCACTTGCCGGCGAATTGCGCGTCGAGCGTAACCTTCAGCTGCGCGGTCCCGCGCGTCAGTTTTCGCGCCTTGGAGACGGCCCGGTTGAGCAGCTCGATGGCATCCGACGAGGCATCGCACAGCGCCGCCCCCGCCTCGGTCAGCCGAATGCTTCTGCTGGTGCGGGTGAACAGCACGACGCCGAGCTGATCCTCGATTTCCTTGATCTGATGGCTGACCGCCGCCGGCGTCAGGCCGAGTTCGTCGGCGGCACGCGTGAAATTCAGATGCCGACCGGCAGCCTCCAGCGTCCGCAGTGCACGTGTCCCGGGTACGAAGCGCATCGATGGATCTTCAAGCTGAATTTGATGATTGAGAAAGAACTACTCGTTTCTCTTTTGTCTTTCAACGCCACATCATGGGACCAGTTAGAGCAATGTCAAACCGGATTTGATATCCGGACGAAACGGACCACACCATGTCGACCGATATCCTGAAAACCCCATACGTCCAGCCGGCCCGGCTGCAGCCGGTCATGGATTGGTTCCGCCAGATGAAGGCAGCCCTCAACGTGCCCGCCCAGGATTTCGGCTGCCTGACCGAACACTATCGCCGCGACACCGGCATCCCTTGCAAGGATATCGCGAAGGCAGTCGACGCCGATCTAGGCCGGCTCGGGCTGCTCGATATCGGCTGGCAACAGCCGCGCCGCCACGACCACCGTTGAACTGATCTCCCAAGCTCACTCTGGGAGCACACTCGGCCCGAAGATAGTCTCCCATCTTCGGGCCGCTTTCTTCAGCGCACCACTTTCAGCACCGTGCGGTTCGAAAGATGCGGCAATAGCCGCGCCATCACGCGTGCCGTCACCGCCACGCAGCCTTGCGTCGGGCTGAAACCCGGCCGCGCCAGGTGAAAGAAGATGGCGCTGCCGCGTCCGCGCCGTCGCGGCCGGATGTTCCAGTCGAGCACGATGCAGGCATCGTAGAGCCGGTCGTCGCGCTTCATCCGCTCATGGCTCGCGCCATAAGGGATCTTCACCGGCCTGTTATAGTTGCGGTCCTCAGGCACTTCGCACCAGCCGAGATCAGGCGCGATCGCGCGCATGGCAAGCCGCGTCTGGCCCGCTGCGAAATGATCCCGCCGGAAATAGCCCGACAAAAGACGCATCGTCGCGAGCGGCGTCGCGCCATCGCCTTCGCGTTTGTCGGCCGAAATGCCGCCACTCCCCAGCGCACAAGGAAACACCGTTGCACCCACTTGCAGCAGGCCCTTGGTCGGGTCGCCGGGTTTGGCCCTTACGACGATTGTGGAAATGCCCTTGCGCAAAAATTCATCCGCCCCAATTACGCCTTTGATTTTTCTTGTATGATCGCATCGCGGAACAAATCACCCGGTCAATGGTTGTCGCAGTCAGCTTCCGCATCCATAGTCTGTGGTCAACAGAATTTTGATTTTAAAACAACGGATGCTCCATGACCTCACGCACCATCCTCATTGTCGACGATGACGACGATCTGCGCGGCACGCTTGTCGAGCAGCTCGCGCTCTATGAGGAGTTCGAAGTCCTGGAGGAGGCCTCGGCCACCAAGGGCGTCAACGCAGCGCGCGCTGGCCTCATCGACCTGCTCATCATGGATGTCGGCCTGCCCGACATGGATGGCCGCGAGGCGGTGAAGATCCTGCGCAAGGGCGGCTACAAGGCGCCCATCATCATGCTGACCGGCCACGACACCGATTCGGACACGATCCTCGGTCTCGAGGCCGGCGCCAACGACTATGTCACCAAGCCGTTCCGCTTCGCCGTCCTGCTCGCGCGCATCCGCGCCCAGCTGCGCCAGCACGAACAGAGCGAGGATGCCACCTTCGCCGTCGGGCCCTACACCTTCAAGCCGAGCCAGAAGCTTCTCATCGACGCGCGCGGCGGCAAGGTCAGGCTCACCGAAAAGGAGGCCTCGATCATCAAATATCTCTACCGGGCCGACCAGAAGGTGGTCACCCGCGACGTACTTCTCGAAGAGGTTTGGGGCTACAATTCAGGTGTCACGACGCACACGTTGGAAACGCATGTGTACCGTCTTCGCCAGAAGATCGAGCGCGATCCTTCCAATGCGGAAATTCTTGTGACAGAAAGCGGCGGATACAAGCTGGTCCCCTGACTGGTTTACCCGGCGAGTGGGGCCGCCGGCTAACGACAAGGGGGAGCCGGTCTGAGAAGTCGGGGACATAATGGCGCTGGATGACGACATCCGCATCCTGTCCGGCGTGAGGCTATTTGAGGGCTTCACACAAGAACAGCTGCGTTTGCTGGCTTTTGGCGCGGAGAATGTGCATCTCCCCGCCGATCGCAAGCTCTATCGCGAGGATGACGAGGCCGATTCGGCCTATGTCGTCATATCGGGACGAATAGCGCTTTACCGCGAGGTTGACGGACCGCGCGCCGAAGTCGGCTCGGCCGGACCCGGCTCGATGCTCGGCGAACTTGCACTGATCGCCGACACCAGGCGGCTGACCAGTGCGGCAGCGGCCATCGATTCGGAGGTCATCCGCCTCAACCGGAAAATGTTCCACCGCATTTTGGAGGAATATCCCGAGGCCGCCGCCCGGCTGCACCAGCACATCCTCGAAGACCTCCAGGACATGATCGCGCGGATAGAAAGCATGGCCCCGCGATTCGGCAAGTAGCTGCAGTCGGCCGGGCTTCTGGACACGGCAACAGCTTGTGCTCTGGTGCCAACTAAGCCCGTCATTCCCGACCTCGTGAGCGAGTGGAATGAGCGGAGAGTGTCGGGAACCATGCCGCGAAGCTGGCAAGGTCGGGGTAAACCGGCGAAGCCGGCCTGCCCCAACTGCCGGCCGGACCTAAACTTCAGTCCAGATTGAACCTCGCAATCACCGGCACGTGATCCGACGGCCGTTCCCAGCCACGCGCGGCACTCACTATGTCGATGCCGGCGAGATCAGGCGCGAGGTTCGCCGAGGACCAGACATGATCGAGCCGGCGGCCGCGATTGGAAATCTCCCAATCCTTCGCCCTGTAGCTCCACCACGTGTAGATCTTCTGGTCGTCCGGCACATTGAGCCGCATCAGGTCGACCCAGTCGCCGGCCTTGCGCATCGCCTCGAAGCTTTCGGTCTCCACCGGTGTGTGGCTGACGACGTTGCGCAGTTGCTTGTGCGACCACACGTCGTGTTCGAGTGGCGCGATGTTGAGGTCGCCGACCAGCACCGAGGCGGAAGTGTCGTCCTGTTCGGCGCGGATCGCGTTCATCTCGGCGACGAAGTCGAGCTTGTGGCGGAATTTCGGGTTGATCTCCGGATCGGGCTCGTCGCCGCCGGCGGGAACGTAGAAATTGTGCAGCGTCACCTTCTTGCCGCCGGCATCGAAGCGCACCGACAGATGTCGGCTGTCGTCGATCTCGCAGAAGCGGCGTTTCTCCACGATTTCAAGCGGCCGCCGCGCCACCGTGGCGACGCCGTGATACCCCTTCTGGCCATGGATGGCGATGTGTTCGTAGCCGATCTTGCGAAACGCGGCCGACGGAAACTGGTCGTCAGGGCACTTGGTTTCCTGCAGGCACAAGACGTCGGGCGCGTACTCGTTCAACAGCCGCTCGACCAGCGGCATGCGCAGGCGCACGGAATTGATGTTCCAGGTAGCGATGGAAAAGGGCATAGCAGGTTCCGGCAAGACGTTGCGGCGGAAACTGACAGCACGGTCACGCAATGACAAGGCTAGAAGGTGGGCGCGGCCTCACCGGCGCCGCTGTCCACAACTAAGCCGGGCAACGCAGCCGCAAAGACTGTCTCATCCCTCGCCCCTGCTAAGCAGGACAGGGTTGGCGAACAAGGCTCAGTCGTTCTTCTTGTGGGTGTTGAGCTCGCGGTTGAGCTTGTAGTCGATCTTGAACGTGTCGGCGGGAAATGCGCCGCCCTGCTTGACGTTGAACACCATCACGGTGGTGTCCTTGCCCTGCGCGTCCGTGATCGTCCACTGCCTGAGTTCATAGGTCTTGGGATCGAACATCATGGTGATGGTCGAGTTGCCGAACACCTGCCTGTCCGAAAGCTTGATGGTGGTCAGGTCGTCTTCTTCGGTGACGCTCTTGACCTTGTTGCCGCTGAGGTCGATGCGCTCGTCGAGCAAAAGCTTCAGCGGCGTCTTCGACAGCGGATAAAGGTCGGAGGTTCGCATCTTGGAATTCAGGATGACCACCGACTGGCCGTCGGAGATGACCTTGAAGTTGGACGGCGCCTCGTAGTTGAAACGGATCCTGCCCGGGCGTTGCAGGAAGAACTTGCCGCCCGTCTGCTCGCCGCGCGGGCCAAACTGCACGAACTCGCCCGACATCGTGCGCACGCTCGAGAAGTGGTCGGCTATGCGCTGGGCGGCTTCCGATGACTGGGCTTGCGCTTGCGAACTGAGCCCCATCACTGGTGCTGCGGTCAGCGCCATCGCTGCTGCCAGGCCAAGCAGGCGGCGCCGCGTCAGGCCAAAGCCACCCTTGGTGGCAAAAAGATTGTCTGTCATGCCGATAACTCTCGTCTCATTCCAGTTCGGCAACTCTATCGCCGCCCAGTGGGGCTGAAGTTTGACACATGTCCGCGTCACGCCATCAACGCGAAAACGTGATCGCTGGTTCCGTCCTCACATCTTGTCGTCTTCGGTCGGCACCAGGATTTCGCGTTTTCCCGCATGGTTGGCGGCGCCGACGATACCTTCCTTCTCCATCCGCTCGATAATCGAGGCGGCACGGTTGTAGCCGATACCCAGCCGACGCTGGATGTAGCTGGTCGAGGCCTTGCCGTCGCGCAGCACCACGGCCACCGCCTGGTCGTAGGGATCGTCCRATTCCTCGAAGTTGCCGCCGCCGCCATTGCCGCCACCGCCCTTGCCCGACGGCTCGTCATCGTCTTCGCCGTCGTCTTCGGTGATGGCGTCGAGATACTCCGGCACGCCCTGCAGCTTGAGATGGGCGACGACCTTTTCGACCTCCTCGTCAGCAACGAACGGACCGTGGACGCGCTGGATGCGCCCACCGCCGGCCATGTAGAGCATGTCGCCCATGCCAAGCAGCTGCTCGGCACCTTGCTCGCCCAGGATGGTGCGGCTGTCGATCTTCGACGTCACCTGGAACGAGATGCGCGTCGGGAAGTTGGCCTTGATCGTACCGGTGATGACGTCGACCGAGGGACGCTGGGTCGCCATGATGACGTGGATGCCCGCCGCGCGCGCCATCTGAGCCAGGCGCTGGACTGCACCTTCGATATCCTTGCCGGCGACCATCATCAGGTCGGCCATCTCGTCGATGACGACGACAATGTAGGGCAGCGGCGCCAGATCGAGGTTTTCGGTCTCGTAGATCGCCTCGCCGGTCTGGCGGTCGAAGCCGGTCTGCACGGTGCGTGAGATCTGCTCGCCCTTTTTCTCGGCCTGGCTGACGCGGGCGTTGAAGCCGTCGATATTGCGCACGCCGACCTTGGACATCTTGCGGTAGCGGTCTTCCATCTCCCGCACCGTCCACTTCAGCGCCACCACAGCCTTCTTCGGGTCGGTGACGACAGGCGTCAAAAGGTGCGGAATGCCGTCATAGACCGACAGTTCGAGCATCTTCGGATCGATCATGATCAGCCGGCATTCCTGCGGCGTCATGCGATAGAGCAGCGACAGAATCATGGTGTTGATCGCCACCGACTTGCCCGAGCCGGTGGTACCGGCAACGAGCACGTGCGGCATCTTGGCGATGTCGACGATGACCGCCTCGCCATTGATGGTCTTGCCGAGCGCCAGCGCGAGTTTGGCCTTGGTCGTCTCGAAATCGCGGCTCGCCAGTATCTCCCTGAGATAGACGGTCTCGCGCTTGGCATTGGGAAGTTCGATGCCGATGGCATTGCGTCCCGGCACGACAGCGACGCGCGCGGCGATCGCGCTCATCGAACGCGCAATGTCGTCGGCAAGGCCGATGACGCGCGACGACTTGATGCCGGGCGCCGGCTCAAGCTCGTAGAGGGTGACGACCGGACCGGGACGGACATGGATGATCTCGCCCTTGACGCCAAAGTCCTCAAGCACGCCTTCAAGCAGGCGCGCATTCTGTTCGAGCGCGTCCTTCGACAAGGAGGCATCGCGGACCACGTTCTTGGGCTCGGCCAGGAAATGCAGCGACGGCATCTCGAAGGTCTCGGCCCCGATCAGCGTGGTCTGCGCCTCGCGCTGGACGCGGGCGCCTGGAGCCGGTCGGGGTGCGGGTGCTGCAACACGCGCGGCTGGAGAGCCATTCGCCGGCGAGCGGAAATTCTGCACCTGGGCATTGGCACCGCGGCGCGGCTCGGGCGACATGTCCATGTCGTCGTCGCCGAAGACGTCCTGGTCTTCCGGATCGATGGAAACCGAGCGCTCATGCGCCACCATCTGGGCGAAGAACTCGGGCTCGACCCGCGCGCGGCCGCCTGTTGTAACGCGCTGTTCGGCGCGCTCGGCCGATTCGACGCGCTCGGCAGCCTGCCGCCAGGCGCTTTCGCGCTTCACCGGCGGCATGTCGTAGCCCTCCAGCTCTCGGCGCTTGGCGGCGCGGCGGCGCATATAGGCCTTGGCCGACAGCCACCAATGCGTGATCGCTCCGAGCGCCAGCACACCCTCGTTGTCGTCGTCTTCCTCATCGTCGAAGCTGGCGAAATCTTGCTCGCGCATGTCGGGCTTGGGCTTGGGATTGACCACCGCAAAGCCGTTCTCACGCTTCAGCAAGCCGGCACCAAAGGCAAACAGCCAGATCGCCGGGGCGATCAACAGCACGCCTATGACCGTTGCAATCAGTCCGGTCGGATAACCACCGATGAACAGGCCCGGCACCTTGAGCACCATGTCGCCGAACACGCCACCAAGACCGGTCGGCAGTGGCCAGGTTGGCGGCGCGCCGACACAGCCCGCGATTGYCGCGGCAAGGAGTGCCGAGCCAAACCAGACAAGGCCGCGCTTGGGCATGCGGTCGACGCCACGCGCGGTGACAAACAGCACGCCCCAGATCACCGCCGGCATCAGCGCCGCGACCGAGGCCAGGCCGAAGAACTGCATGGCAAGGTCTGCGAACACAGCACCGGGATAACCCATGGCATTGGTGACGGGGCTGTCGGTGGCATGGCTGAAGCTCGGGTCGGCGACATTCCAGGTACCGAGTGCCGCCAGGCCGAAGGCCACGAAGGCGAACAAACCCAGGCCCGCCGCGCGGCCTGCCTGCCGTCGCGCGAATGCCTGAATGCCGTGCCCTGCGTCGGTCAGCGCGAGCGGTGAGGAAACCCCAGAACGCATGCCTCGTCCCCGTCCATTGATGCCGTGGCCCACATGCGAACGCATCGCGGGCAGATTCGGTTGTCAGACTATCGAGGGGAAGGTTAAGGCCGCATTAAGGTTAAGCCATCGTTCATGCACGAGCGTCTGCAGCGACCCGGAACACGCGCAAAACCTCGCCGAGTCACAGCCATCATTGACGCCGGGGTTTTTCCATTGGCAGCGCTATTCGGGCTTGCCCCGGCGCTCGCACCGCCATACCTTCCAATATTAGCAAGAGCTAAGACAGGAGGCGACGATGAAACACCATACCATCGAGCAACTGCAGGCATTCGCTGAAATCCAACCCGCAGCTCCCTATCTGCCCATGACGCGGACCCAGCGCCTCGAACGCTGGGCCCAATTGCTGGAACACCAGCCCGAACGGCGCCTCGGCACGCTTCCGGGCACCGAGTATGCCCCGCGCGCCGAGCGCATGGCGATGCGTGTCACGGGTTCGCCGCTCACCGTGGCATTCGAGGACCCACACTTCCGGTCATCCGGCCTCAATGACGACAGCTACGGCGAAGCCAAACGCTTCTTCGACCTGTCCGACCGGCAGCTGCACAACATCGTTTGCTACTGCCACTTCGGCGAAGCCGTCAGAGGCGCCAGCGCCGCCCGGCGCGTTCGCGCCGCAATGGGCTGGTGGCCACGAATCCAGGCGTTCTTCGCCTGATTGCTACGGGTGTTTGCATAAAAGGAGGCCCGGATTGCTCCGGGCCTCAAAGCGTGGCTGCTTTTCGGGCGGCCACGACGGGATGGGGAGAATGCGGCGGCAAAGCTGCAGCTCCGCCGCCCTTGGTTATTACAAGTGGGGTGATTACGAGTGGTAGGCCACCTCGCCATGCGAAGTCAGGTCGAGACCTTGGCGTTCGGCTTCGACGCTCGGGCGCAGGCCGATGAGCAGGTCGACCAGCTTGTAGAGCACCAGCGAGCCGATGCCGCACCACAGCACCGTCACTGATACGGCGAGAAACTGGGTCCACACCTGGCCGCCGATCGAAAGCGTCCCGTAGCCGACGCCGCCCAGCGCCTTGGCGTTGAAGACGCCGGTGCCGATAGCGCCGACGATGCCGCCGACGCCGTGGATGCCGAACACGTCGAGCGAGTCGTCATAGCCAAGCTTGATCTTCACCACCGCCACGAAGAAGTAGCAGATGGCCGAAGCGATCGCTCCGAGCACGATGGCGCCGACCGGACCGACAAAGCCGGCAGCCGGCGTCACAGCAACAAGGCCTGCAACCATGCCCGAGGCAGCACCCAGCATCGATGCCTTGCCGCGCGTAACCACTTCGATGATCACCCAGGCGAGGATAGCGCCTGCGGTGGCTGTGAAGGTGTTGATCATGGCAAGCGCCGCACCGCCATTGGCTTCAAGGTTGGAGCCGGCGTTGAAGCCGAACCAGCCGACCCACAGGATCGACGCGCCGACCATGGTCAGCGTCATCGAGTGCGGCGCCATGTTGTCCTTGCCGTAGCCGATGCGCTTGCCGACCAAAAGGGCACCGACCAGTGCGGCGATGCCCGCATTGATGTGCACGACGGTGCCGCCAGCGAAATCAAGCGCGCCCCAGCCATAGATCAGGCCGTCCGAATCCCAGACCATATGGGCGATCGGGAAGTAGACGAAGGTCACCCACAGCGCCACGAACAGCAGCACCGCCGGGAATTTGATGCGTTCGGCGAACGAGCCGACGATCAGCGCCGGCGTGATGCAGGCAAAGGTCATCTGGAAGACGATGAAGACATATTCGGGAATGACCACGCCCTTGGTGAAGGTCGCCGCCATGCTTTCAGGTGTCACCCCAATCAGGAAGGCTTTGCCGAGGCCGCCCCAATAGGGGCTCGGTGCGTCGCCAAAGGCCATCGAATAGCCCCAGAACGTCCAGATCACGATCACCAGCGCCACGATCATCGTGCACTGCATCAGCACCGACAGCATGTTCTTGGCGCGCACGAGACCGCCGTAAAACAGCGCCAGGCCCGGCAAGGCCATGAACAGCACCAGCAGCGACGACGTCAGCATCCAGGCGACGTCGCCCTTGTCCATGACATCGGCGGGCGCGGGTGCAGCTGCGGCCGCGTCGGCTGCGGCAGGTGCGGTTTCCTGGGCAAAAGCCGCGACCGTGCCCAGTGCGGCGAGTGCGAGCGTGCCAAGCAGGGCCGAGCGCGCCGCCGTCTTCAATGAGGTAGGAATTTGCATTGAGGTCTCCATGACAATTGGTTGGCCCGCTCAGAGCGCGTCGGTGTCGGTTTCGCCGGTTCGGATGCGCACGGCCTGGTCGATGCCGAAGACGAAGATCTTGCCGTCGCCGATCTGGCCGGTCTTGGCCGCAGCGGTGATCGCCTCGACGGCCTTGTCGGCGAGCTCGGTCGAGACGGCGACTTCGATCTTGATCTTGGGCAGGAAGCTCACGGCATATTCGGCGCCGCGGTAGATCTCGGTATGTCCCTTCTGCCGCCCGTAGCCTTTGACTTCGGTGACGGTCAGGCCCTGTATGCCGACATTGGTGAGCGCTTCACGCACCTCGTCGAGCTTGAAAGGCTTGATGATTGCCATCACGATTTTCATCAGGTTTCACCCTTTGCTGATGCGGGTCCCCCGCGTTTGCAGACATCCCCAGCGGACCCGAAAGTCACCAGTGAGTAACAGCAAGGATTCAAGCTCCGTGCCAGTTTGCAGTAGCACGGAGCAAGTCATTGAAATTTAAGATTAATTTGCTCTAAGCAGGCAGCGCCCTTCGCACGTGCAGCAATGCACCTGCCTACAGAACGTGCAAAAACCCTAAAATGCCTATTTTGTAGGCTTTGTGCGCAGGCGGATCAGCCCTTCCTGTGCCACCGAGGCAATCAGCGTGCCGTCCTGGGCGTAAAGCGCGCCGCGGGTGAACCCGCGCGAACCCGACGTCGAGGGGCTATCCTGGGTGTAGAGCAGCCAGCCGTCGAGCGGATGCTCGCGATGAAACCACATGGCGTGGTCGAGGCTTGCCGCCTGGATGTCGGGATCGAAGATGCCGCGGCCATGGGCAAAGGTTGCCGTATCGAGCAGCGTCATGTCGGAGAGATAAGCAAGCACGGCGCAGCGCAACGCACGGTCGTTCGGCACCGGGCCGGTCAGGCGAATCCAGACCTTCTGCAGCGGCGGCAGCTTGTCTCGGCTCGAATAGTGCTCCGCATAGACCGGGCGCAGCTCCAGCGGCCGTTCCTTGGCCCAGAACAGCCTGATCTGCTCGGGCACATGGGTTGCCTCCTGCAACAGCTCGCGCTGTGACTTCAGCTCTTCGGGCGGCGGCACGTCGAGCGGCATCGGCATCTGATATTCGAGGCCGGTCTCTTCGACCTGGAACGAGGCCTCGAGCGAAAAGATAGCATGCCCATGCTGGATCGCCACCACGCGCCGCGTGGTGAAGCTGCCACCATCGCGGATGCGGTCGACCTCGTAGATGATCGGCACGGTGATATCGCCCGGCCGCATGAAGTAGCCATGCAGCGAATGCACGTGCCGATCGGGCTCGACCGTGCGCTGCGCCGCCACCAGCGCCTGGGCGATTGTCTGGCCGCCAAACACACGTTGCCACTGAACCTGCGGGCTGCGACCACGATACAGGTTGTGTTCCAGCTTCTCGAGATTGAGAATGCTGAGAAGCTCTTGTATTCCGGCCGGCATGCTTTCCCCTTTTCGGGACGAAGTATCCCCGGTTTCCAGCAGGAAGCCCCCGTCGAGTCAAGGCGGGAAGCCTAGCCGTAAAGGACGTCGCCATGGTCACGCGCGAATCTGACGCCAATAAATCGACGCAGCTCGACGTGCTGGTCGCCGGTGCCGGCTATGTCGGCCTCGCCACCGCAGTGTCGATCAAGCAGGCGCGGCCCAATCTGCACATCGCCATCGTCGATGCCGCCCCTGCCGAAGTCTGGCGCAAGGACGGCCGCGCTTCCGCGATTGCCGCCGCCGCTTGCYGCATGCTCGACCAGCTCGGCTGCTGGGAGGAGATCGCGCCCGAGGCGCAGGCGATCACCAGCATGATCATCACCGATTCCAAAACCTCCGATCCGGTCCGCCCTGTCTTCCTGACCTTCGACGGCGAAGTCGGCGCAGGCGAGCCCTTCGCCCACATGGTCGAAAACAAGGTGCTCAACGGAGCGCTGCGCCGCCGAGCTGCTGAGCTCGGCATCGACATCATCGAAGGCGTCGCCGTCCAGGCCTTCGAGGCCGGCATCGCTGGGTCCAAAGTCCATCTCGCCGACGGTGTAAGCTTCGACGTCAAACTTTTGATCGCCGCCGATGGCGTAAAATCCAGGCTGCGCGACATGGCCGGCATCAAGACCGTGCGCTGGGAATACGGCCAGTCCGGCATCGTCTGCACGGTGGCGCATGAGCGCCCGCATGGCGGCCGCGCCGAGGAGCACTTCCTGCCGGCCGGGCCCTTTGCCACGCTACCGCTCAAGCCGACCAAGGATGGCACCAACCGCTCCTCGATCGTCTGGAACGAACGCACCGAGGACGCCGAAAAGCTGGTCAATGGCGACCCATTCGTCTTCGAGATCGAGCTGGAGCAGCGCTTCGGCCTCCAGCTCGGCGAGATCCGCGTCGAGGACAAGCCCCGCGCCTGGCCGCTCGGCCTGACGCTGGCCCGCGCCTTCGTCGCCAACCGCTTCGCCCTGGCCGGTGACGCAGCCCACGGCATCCACCCGATCTCGGGCCAAGGCCTCAATCTCGGCTTCAAGGATGCGGCAGCCCTTGCCGAGACCATCGTTGAGGCCGACCGGCTGGGACAGGACATCGGCTCGCTCGACGTGCTTGAGCGCTACGAACAGTGGCGCCGCTTCGACACCGTGCGCATGGGCGTCACCACCGACGTGCTCAACCGGCTGTTTTCCAACGACATCGCTCCCATCCGCGCCATTCGCGACATCGGCCTGGGCCTGGTCGACCGTGTGCCGCAGCTCAAGGACTATTTCATCCGCCAGGCCTCGGGCCTGACTGGCGAAACCCCGCGTCTGCTCAAGGGCGACGCGATCTAGGACCCCGGAATATCGTAGATCGCCCGCACTTCGATCTGCCCCATCGCGGCAAGCGGGATGTTCGAGGCGATCTCCAGCGCCTCGTCCTGGTCGGCCGCCTCGATCATGACGAAACCGATCAGCTGCTCCTTGGTCTCGGCGAAGGGGCCGTCGGTGACCAGCTTCTTGCCATTGCGGCGCTTGACGGTCTTGGCCGTCTTCACCGACTGCAGCGCTTGAGCCGCGATCAGCTTGCCGCTGTTTTCCAGCATCCTGTCATAGGCAAGCGAATCCGCGTCGAGCTTCGCCGCAGCGTCCCGCGAAAGCGCGCCAAGCTGCTGTTCCTCATGATAAACCAGGCAAAGATACTTCATCCTACTCTCCCTTGCTGTGTTGGAAGCCTAGCACCGGTGCGGCGGACTTGCTGGCCGGTTGCCCTGCCATCGCGTCAAAAAGCAAACCCAGCACAATGATGATGCCGAATGCCAGCAGCACCCGGCCGACGCCCGAGGACGGCACGCAAAATCCACCCAGGGCATTCGCCTCGACGATCCCTTTTCCGAGATTGCCATGCGGTAGCAACTGCATCTCACCCTCCGGCAGGCGCGGCACCACGCCACGACGTTCCAAGGACGACGCGCCCGCCACCATCCAGACATTTTCGCGAGACAGTTTTTTCGAAGGCCACGGTTTTCTCACCGGTCCTTCATGCGAAGGTGGCATGCGCGCGCGGCGACGCTATAGTCTTTCAACCGCCGCTCAGTTTGAACCAGGAGAAAGTCCATGAACCACAGTGCCAACGCCGTCTGGAAGGGCAATCTGAAGGAAGGTTCCGGAACGCTCGACACACAGAGCGGCGCTCTCAAGGGCCAGCCCTATTCGTTCAAGGCGCGTTTCGAGGATGAAACCGGCAAATCGGGCACCAACCCCGAGGAGCTGAT
Organism: Aminobacter sp. P4_D5; assembly: GCF_056401815.1. Lineage (NCBI taxonomy): Bacteria > Pseudomonadati > Pseudomonadota > Alphaproteobacteria > Hyphomicrobiales > Phyllobacteriaceae > Aminobacter > Aminobacter sp. P4_D5. The sequence goes on from NZ_JBFUIP010000023.1 coordinate 38,694, forward strand.
CGCCGCAGCCCATGCCGGCTGCTTTGCGATGCAGCTGTCGCACTTCCTCGCCGAAAACGGCACGCCGGCCGACAAACTCGACGCCAAGGCAGTCGTGACGCTCATCCCCGGCACCGGCATCACTGAGAGCGCGCTCACGCTCGTAGGCACCGTGCCCGGCATCGATAATACCAAGTTCCAGGAACTGGCCACCAAGGCCAAGGAAGGCTGCCCGGTCTCCAAGGCACTCGGCGCCATCAAGGTTTCGCTCGACGCCAAGCTTGCCTGACCGAAACAATCAAGGGCGCCGGGCAATGCTCGGCGCGCACTCGCTCACGCCGCCAGCGTTTCGGCGCGGATGTCCGATGGCGTAGCATAGTAGCGCTTGCGAAACGCCCTGTTGAAATAAGACAGGTCGTTGAAACCGGCCTCATAGGCGATATCGGTGATGCTGTGGCGCGCCCAAACCGGGTCGCTCAGCATCCGGTGCGCGCGCTTCAACCTTTGGCCAAGCGCGAATTCGGTGAACGACAGCCCCTCGCTTTCGAACAGCTTCCTGACATAGCGCGGCGACAGTCGGTGCGAGGCTGCTATCTCTTCGGCCGAGATTCCGCGCAGGTCGGCACGCGCCGATATATCCGACTTGATCGCCGCCAGCCGCGCGGCACGCAAGCCGCGCCCCAGCGCCACCTGCTCCGCATCTCGTGTCGCACCAAGCGTCAGGGCCGTCAGGTCGAGCAGATGGGTCGCCACCATGCGCGCCATGTTGCCGGGCAACGCCTCGTCCATCTGCTGAAGTGCCGTGGCGTAGCTCAACAGCAGTCGTATCGGCCCTTCATGCACCGGTATCGGCCGCATCATCATGCTGGTGACGTCGCCCAGCAAAGGCTGCAACGCCTTCCGTTCAAGGCGCAGATTGACATAGGTGAAGCCGGGCCGCGTCACGTTCGCCCCCACCTGGCCACCGGGCACGAACATTGCGCAGCCGGGCAAAACGCTTTCTTCCAGCTTGCCGATCTGCATGTGACTGCCACCGGCAAGTGCCGCGAGCAGGATGACGTCGTCATTGTCCACCATCCGCGATGTAACCCCGACGCGGATCGGCGAGGCGACACCGGTGGCGATGCCGATCCCCGGCAACAGCCTCACCCGCATATCCATGTGGACGGGCGAATCGTCGACCGGCTCCAAATCGGCATTGAGAATGGTCCGGCCATAGACCTCGCGCAGTATCGGCAACCTGTCCTGCGCAGGCAGGTCGTCGGTCATCAGGCGGAATGAAGCGAACTGTCCGTTAGCACTCGTCATCGGATCAACTCATGTTACGCAGCACAACCAAGACGTGAGGTCGCGCCTTTTAGTTCGCGTTATCCGATCCGTCAAGACGGCGCTCGACAGCCCACGATAGGCCCGTTGTGGGTGGCCGCCTGGGCCGCATCATGGGGCCGCACAGTCCAAGATCGCGCCAACGAGGCCATCTAGTTTGCCGCTCGAAGTCGAAGCGGGTCCAGTCCCGACGGCGGAACGAGGAAACCGGGCATGCACCACCTTCAGTTCCTGAAGACGCTCGCGGCTCTCGCCGCTGCAGGCTTCAACCCGCGTGCTTTTCTGGCTCCGATGGCTTTCGGCGGCAAGCTTCCGAAGCCGGCCGAACCGAAGCCGCCCCGAGAGCCGGCAAAGGGGCCACCAGCGGAGGCGGACAAGCCGGAGCCGTGAACTGGCGGTCGCCTTGGCGACGCAATGGAATGACAGGTTGGCTGCCATAGGGGTGCCAGAGGGTGTGGCATCGATGCGGCAGCACAGCAGGCCGGACGCAGGGGGGCAGACCAGCGTCCGGCCATCTTTTTCATCACCGGCAATCTTTTCGTTTGTTGCGCGGCACGCCGCGCGAGCGCAATGCGCGGTCGCCGCACAGGGCCACTTCGAAACCAAAAAACGTCTGATCGGTTTATCCTTCCGAGGACCAGCTCACCGGGAGGAACCCTCATGCTGAACGTCCTTGAACCGCGCAACCCGCAACTGTCGGCCGCAACCACGCTCGAAATCACCGACATCACCGCTGATGTCGCCCAATTCGATGGTTTCGACCATCACGAGCAGGTCTGGCTCGGCCGCGACACCGCGCGCGGGCTGACCGCCATCGTGTCGATCCACACCACCGTGCTCGGGCCTGCTTTGGGCGGCACGCGCATCTGGCCGCACAAGAGCTTTGAAGCCGGTGTCATCGATGCGCTGCGCCTGTCGCGAGGCATGACCTTCAAATCGGCCATCGCTGGCCTGCCGCTCGGCGGCGGCAAGGCGGTCATCATCGCCGACGCCAAGAAGGACAAGACGCCTGCGATGCTCGAAGCCTATGCCGAGATGCTCAACGCGCTCGAAGGCCAATACATCACCGCCGAAGACGTCGGCATGACGCTCTCCGACGCCGACTTCCTCGCAGAGCGCGCGGCCAATGTCAGCGGCACCACCAAGGGCGGCAGCGGCAATCCCTCGCCCTTCACCGCTCAAGGAACCTTCCTCGGCCTCAAGGCGGCCCTTCGCCACCGCACTGGCAGCGACAATCTCGCTGGCGTCCGCGTCGCGGTGCAGGGCCTGGGCTCGGTCGGCTGGTCGCTGTGCCAGAAGCTCCATCGCGAAGGCGCTGTGCTCACCATCTCCGACCTCGACCCGGCCCGCACCAACCGCGCGGCTGAAGCCCTGGGCGCGACTGTCGTTACCGGCGATGCCATCCTGTCGGCCGATGTCGACATCTTCGCGCCCTGCGCGCTTGGCGGCATCTTGTCCGCCGACACCATCCCGCAGCTCAAGGCGAAGATCGTCGCCGGTGCCGCCAACAACCAGCTCGCCACCGCCGAGGACGGCGCACGCCTCGTCGAAAAGGACATCCTCTACGCCCCCGACTACGTCATCAACGCTGGCGGCGTGATCAACGTCGCAGCCGAAAAGGCCGATGGCGGCTACAGTGTCGAGGCAGTGACGCCGCGCGTGGAAAAGATCGCCGACACGCTGACCGCGATCTTCGCGCGTGCCGAGCGCGAGGGCCGCACCACCGACGCCATCGCCGAAACCATGGCCCGCGAGATCGTCGAAGCGGCAAGGAAGTAAGGTTGGCCCCCTTCTCCCCACGGGAGAAGGTGCCGGCAGGCGGACGAGGGCATCGCCGCCCTCTCCGAACAAGACACCAACGCAAAACGGCCCGGATGCTTCCGCAACCGGGCCGTTTTCAATCATTCTGCCGCCCGGCCTATCCTCCGACAGCGTCGAGCCGCGCCTTGAGCGCCGCCACTTCCTCTTCCAGAATACGGACGCGTTCCTCGAGCTCCGAAACAATGGGGGCGGTGGCGTTCGGTGCCCGGCTTGTCGTAATAACTGCAGCATCGACATCACCTGACAAAAGATGCGCGAAACGATCCTCGCGCTGGCCGGGTGCGCGGCCGATCTCCTTGACCAGCGCCGGCCGGCGGCCGATCAGCATGTCGAGTTCGCTACGCAGGGCGTCGGCATCGGCGAAGTTCGCCATACGCTCGGTGCGGGCGAGCAATTCGTAGACGGTCTGCGGTCCGCGCAGCAGAAGCATGCCGATCAGCGCGCTCTGGTTGCGCGTCAGCGAGAATTTCTGCGCCATCTGATGTTCGTAGCGTTCGACGCGCGAGGCGAATTGCTGGCGCGCCAGCCCCTTCGCCTGCAACGTGCCGAGCGCCCGGGCGATATCGGCGACCTCCAGGGCCATGACCGGCTCGCGCGACGTCTTCTGGTTGGCGGCAGCAACCAGCGCATTTGAAGTCATCGGATAGACGTCGGGCGTCAGTTCCTTCTTCTCGATCAGGCAGCCGAGTACTCGTGCTTCGGCCGGGGTGAGGTTGGGAAGGTCTGTCATGTGCGCTCTAGCCTCAGACCCGGCGCTCCACCATCATCTTCTTGATCTCTGCGATCGCCTTGGCCGGGTTGAGACCCTTCGGGCAGGTCTGGGCGCAGTTCATGATCGTGTGGCAGCGATAGAGCCGGAACGGATCCTCGAGGTTGTCGAGGCGCTCGCCCTTGGCTTCGTCGCGGGAGTCGATCAGCCAGCGATAGGCCTGCAGCAGCGTTGCTGGGCCGAGATAGCGGTCGCCGTTCCACCAGTAGCTCGGGCACGAGGTCGAGCAGCAGGCGCATAGGATGCACTCGTAGAGGCCGTCGAGCTTCTGGCGGTCCTCATGGCTCTGCAGCCATTCCTTCGCCGGCTCCGGCGACACCGTCTTGAGCCACGGCTCGATCGAGCGGTGCTGGGCATAGAAATTTGTGAGGTCGGGCACCAGGTCCTTCACGACAGGCATGTGCGGCAGCGGGTAAATCTTCACCGCACCCGAAATGTCGTCGCAGCCCTTGGTGCAGGCGAGTGTGTTCGAACCGTCGATGTTCATCGCGCAGGAACCGCAGATGCCCTCGCGGCAGGAGCGGCGCAGCGTCAGCGTCGGGTCGATCTTGTTCTTGATGTAGAGCAGCGCGTCCAGCACCATCGGGCCGCAATCGTCGACATCGACGAAATAGGTGTCGATGCTCGGGTTGTCACCATCATCGGGCGACCACCGGTAAATCCGGTATTCGCGCAGATTGGTCGCACCCTCCGGCTTCGGCCAGGTCTTGCCCTGCTTGATCTGCGAGTTCTTGGGGAGTGTTAGTTCGACCACGATCGGTTCCTCACAGCTTGGCGCAGTTCCTTGCGGATGACGAGCTTGAGCCCGCTCCACACGGCGTCCACGGCACAGACCTTTACGTCCACCAGCCCTTTCGGCAGTGCGACGTCGCGAATGACATCCTCGGTGATGTCGGTGGCGATCTTCGCTGCCTTCTTGGGCCAGGAGATCCAGACAGCGCCATCGGGCGCGATCATCTTCTTCAGCGTCTCGACATTGCGGTCGAGATCGGCGCGGCGCTTGGTGAAGGCGTGAACCACGTCATGCCCCTCGCCCGCCTCGGCAAGCGCTGGCCAACCGGTCAGCGCCTTTGCCGCGAAATCGCGCGACACGGCCAGTTCGCCAAGCTCGTCGGGAAGACCGACGAACACCACGCTCTGGCCGTCCTTGAGGCCGAGCTTGGCCGCAAGCGGCATAGCCGAATATCCTGCATCGGGGCGCGTCGCGGCCATCATCATGCGGCCTCCAGCACCAGGCGGCGCATCTGCTGGCGCACGTCGTCAGTGCACCACGGCGCCTTGGTGAGCTTGAGCAGCGACAACGGCGAACCGTGCATCGCACCGAGCCACAGCTTGAGCCTGAGGGTGCTGCGCATAAGCCCCTGCTGGATAAAATGGAACGGGTCGCGCCGTTTGACGTGGCGGTGCGGCGTGCGCAGGTCGCCCATGGTCGTATCCGAGCCGGCCTGGACGATGAGCCAGGGCGACAGATGCATCACATCGCAGCCATGCAGCCCCGGATTGCAAATGAAATCATCCACCGGCAGAAGCTGCTTGCCGGCCTTGGCGATCAGTTGTGCTGCGGCCTTGCGCGTCACCAGATAACCAGCGCCGCCCGAAGACGGCCGGAACGACCGCACAAGCCGCGCCGTGCCAAGGCCAAGCACGGGCAGCGCCATGCGCCCGCCCGCCTGCACCTTGCCTTCCATCTTGACCACGTCGAAGTCGATGCCGCTGGCAAGCAACCGGCGCATTGCGTCTTCAAAGCCGTCGAGCGGCACCGCGTCGTCTTCCAGGATCACCGCGTGTTCATGGTCGGCTTCGAGAAACGCCTTCAGCGCCAGCATATGGCTGGCAAAGCACGCCTCCTCAACCAGCGCGAACATGCGGTGGCGCAGCGGGTTCCAGCCAATGCCGTTGGGCGGCATGGTCAGTTTTTGGCCGCGAACAGCAAGCACTTCATCCGGGTTGCGCGCATCGACGGCCCTGACGCGTGCGAGCGGCCACGGCATTGCGCCGAACAGCCGCTGGATCTCGGCCCAGCGATGCGGCGAGCGGTCGAGATTGATGGCGAAGAAGGCGAGTTCGCTCATGGCCGGTATTCCCGGCCATGGCCGGCGCGCGCGCAAGCGCGGACGGCCGCTACCGGCCCTCCCGCTTGGTCAGCACGGCGCCGCGGTTCGCCCATGTCTAGTACACCCGCGCCTTGGGCGCGATCTTGGCCAGGGAAATGCCGCCGTCTTCTTCCTTGAGCAGCGGCTCGGTGTGCACCGGCCGATAGGTCAGCGTCACCTTGCCGTCCTCGGCGACGTGGGCCAGCGAATGCTTGCGCCAGTTGGCGTCGTCGCGGGCGGAGAAGTCCTCGCGCGCATGCGCGCCGCGGCTTTCCTTGCGGGCTTCCGCACCATAGACGGTGGCAATCGCGTTCGACATCAGGTTTTCGAGTTCCAGCGTCTCCACCAGGTCCGAGTTCCAGATCATCGAGCGGTCGAAGACTTTGATGTCCTTCATCTCGCCCCAGATCTGGGAGATGCGCTTGCAGCCCTGCTCGAGCGAATCCTGCGTGCGGAACACGGCGGCGTCGTCCTGCATCGCCTTTTGCATCTTCTCGCGCAGCACTGCCGTCGGCGTGCCGCCATTGGCGTGACGCAGGCGGTCGAAGCGGTCCATGATCTTTTCGACCGAGGCGGCGTTGGGGGCTGGGATCGGCGCGTTGCGGTCGACCACTTCACCGGCGCGGATCGCCGAAGCACGGCCGAACACCACGAGATCGATCAGCGAGTTGGAGCCGAGGCGATTGGCGCCATGCACAGAAGCGCAACCCGCCTCGCCGACCGCCATCAGGCCAGGCGACACGCGGTCGGGATTGCCCTTGGTCGGGTTCAGCACTTCGCCCCAATAATTGGTCGGGATGCCGCCCATGTTGTAGTGGACCGTCGGCAGCACCGGGATCGGCTCGCGGGTCACATCGACGCCAGCGAAGATCTTCGCCGATTCCGAAATGCCGGGCAGCCGCTCGTGCAGCACCGCCGGATCGAGGTGMTCGAGGTGCAGGWAGATGTGRTCCTTGTKCKKGCCGACGCCGCGKCCYTCGCGGATCTCCAKCGWCATGSMGCGCGARACSACGTCGCGCGAGGCSAGGTCCTTSGCSGWCGGCGCRTARCGCTCCATGAAGCGCTCGCCCTCGGAATTGRYRAGRTAGCCGCCTTCGCCGCGCGCGCCYTCGGTGATCAGGCAGCCCGAACCGTAGATGCCGGTGGGGTGGAACTGCACGAACTCCATGTCCTGCAAGGGAAGGCCGGCGCGCGAGGCCATGCCGCCGCCGTCGCCAGTGCAGGTATGGGCCGAGGTCGCGGAGAAATAGGCGCGGCCATAGCCGCCGGTCGCCAGCACCACCATCTTCGCCGAGAAGCGGTGAATGGTACCGTCATCGAGGTTCCAGGCAACGACACCGGTGCAGGTGCCATCCGGCTCCATGATCAGGTCGAGCGCGAAATATTCGATGAAGAACTGCGCGTTGTGCTTCAGCGACTGGCCATACAGCGTGTGCAGGATGGCATGGCCGGTGCGGTCGGCGGCAGCGCAGGTGCGCTGCACGGGCGGACCATCGCCATAGTTCATCATGTGGCCGCCGAAGGGCCGCTGGTAGATCTTGCCTTCTTCGGTACGCGAGAACGGCACGCCGTAATGCTCGAGCTCGTAGACGGCGGCGGGTGCTTCACGCACCAGGTATTCCATCGCGTCCACATCGCCGAGCCAGTCGGAGCCCTTGACGGTGTCGAACATGTGCCACTGCCAGGAATCCGGGCCCATGTTCTGCAGCGAGGCGGCGATACCGCCTTGTGCTGCGACCGTGTGCGAACGGGTCGGAAACACCTTGGTGATGCAGGCGGTCTTCAGCCCCTGCTCGGCCATGCCGAGCGTGGCGCGCAGGCCGGCACCGCCGGCGCCGACGACAACGACGTCGAACTTGTGATCGACATAGGTATAGGCGGAAGCTCCGCTGGTCTTGCCGTCCTTGGCCACCTTGTCAGCCTCCAAATGCCAGTTTGAGCAGGGCGAACAGCGAGGCGACGCCGACCGCTACGGTAAAGAAAGTGTTCAGCATGATGAGCGTCACCTTGAGCAGCTCGCCATGGATGTAGTCCTCGATGACGACCTGCATGCCAAGCCGCATGTGGTAGAGGCCCGAGATCAGCATCAGCGCCATCACCAGCGATACGAACGGGTTGGCGAGCGAGGAGCGGACGGTCGCGAAATCGGCGCCGTTGAGCGCGATCAAAAGGCCGACGAAAAACAGCATCAGCGGAATGTTGGCGACCGCGGTCAGGCGCTGGCGCCAGAAATGTTCGGTGCCTTCGCGGGCGGAGCCGAGGCCGCGCACCTTGCCGAGCGGCGTGCGCATGTCATTGTTGTTGCTGCCGCTCATGTCAGGCTCCCCGCACCATGTAGCCGACGATCCAGATCAGCGCCGTCAGCACCACCGATGCGACCAGCGATGCCCAGGCGATCTTGGATGCCGTGTGCTTTTCGAGCCCGGCACCGGCGTCCCAGACAAGATGGCGGATGCCGCCCAGCATGTGCAGCATCAGCGCCCATGTGTAGCCGAGCAGAACCAGCTGCCCGATCCAGGTGCCGAACACCCAGCTTACGAATTCGAAATAGTGCTGCGACGTCGCCGCAGCGATCAGCCACCAGGCAACCAGCAGCGTGCCGAAATAAAGCCCCCCGCCGGTGATGCGGTGCAGGATCGACGTCGTCATGGTGATCGGCGGGCGATAGATCGAAAGATGCGGCGACAAGGGCCGCGCTCGTACTGTCGATTGGGTTGCTTGTGATTTGCTCATGGCTCCCCCGGTCTGCATCCGAGCGTGGCTATGTTTGAATACGGCGCCGCCGCACCGTTTTGCGACGTCGGACTGCGCGCTTTCTAATGCTCTTTTTGCACCGCGTCAAAGTCGGAAAACCGTTCTGGCGCACCTATTTAGTCGCAGCGGATGACCGGACCTGCCTTCAATCGATTGAAGCCTCGCACGACCACCCGGATGGGTATGCAGGCACCAACCGGCCCAGCAAAACCGGTGGCGAACACCTCCCCGATGGCACAATCGTCGCACTACCCGTCCGTTGGGACGCAAGGGTGCCCGGCCCTCAGGTAAAATTAACCATGTTTCTTAATCTTTGCCGCCCAAGGCTTAACAAAGATTAAGAAACGATTAATCTCCGACTCGACTAACCACGGAGATGGCGCCATGCGTCTGGCACTGGCCTTGACCGCAACTGCATCGCTGGCCGCAACCATCGGCCTTTCGGCACCGGCATCGGCCGGTGGCTGGGACCGGGACCGCGTCCATGCCGATTCGTTCGGCAACCTCGTCATCGACGGCGCAGCCGGCTACAAGCGCATTCTGGTCGGCCAGGGCAGTTCGGCCCGCAAGATGTCGAACTACCTGAATGCGGGCGGGCCCAAGGTCGTCTATCTCGACCAGCAGGGCGAAAACACCGTCAGCAATTGCTACCGTCCGCCGATGCTGTTGAAGGGCCGCGACTATATGTATGGC